>JAFTUP010000230.1 GCA_017466205.1 Clostridia bacterium | reverse complement strand
TTTACCATCTTTCAGACAACCAATATATGGGCAAATGTCTGAATGTTTGTCAAGCTCATAGCTTCTTTGCCCTACTGCACATTTGGGGCATAATTGTTTTTTGAAAAACATATCGTCATCTCCTCCGTTGTTATTATCCTTGTTGTTATATTCTTCGTCAGAGCGACCAGCGACAATTATCGCACAATACATTGCGACAACGCAAAATGCTAATATTAAAATTGCCATTATTCCAAGTAGTATTTTCATAGTTCTTTTGCCTCATTTCGCTAATCAGTTTTTATTCAAACTACTTTGAATAAAAACATTTTGTACCCATATCAAATAATAACGATAAGTACGAATATAAAATATTATCATCAGTAAAACATCAATTATTAAGCACGCAATAACCCTTACAATATTAACTTCGTAAAAAATCAAGAAGAAGCACAATAAGATTAAATGTGTTATAAAACCTATAAACAATCCCCTTGATAATCCATAATAAGAATGATATTTGTCAAATAATTTTGTTTTATTTTTGGCTTTGTTATGAGCTAATATTTCATCAAAATCAAGATCGCTTTCTTTCGTAATCTTCAATAGTTTATTTACTTGATATGAAAACTCTGCTTTTCGATATTGTACCGGATGACACAGTTTAAAAGTATTTGGTATTTCATTATAATCATATTTCGTAAATGCAACATCACTTAATTTTTTAATATTAAAGTTATTTTTGAAAGAATCAAGCATCCATTTACCTATTTCCTGAAAAATTGTACCAAGCAAATATGCCAAAATAGAAAATAGGAATATAAAAACTACAGAAAAGCTTTCCTGAAACTTTTGTAATTCGCTTAATATATTATAATGTACTATCCACATTATTGTTGTTGGTGCATATACCAAAAAGGCTGCTCCGGCAAACCATATCCCAATAAAATTATATATGCCTACCTTTTCAATAAGTTTGTCCAACTCCATATTATACCTCTTAAAAATATCAACGGAGATACGGCAAGCCGTACCTCCGCCGAATGTGTTTAGCCTGATAAAACCAAGCCACTTTCAAATATTAGTTACCGTAAGAAATCTGAACATAAGCAATATCAGTTACATCAATATAACCATCTCTGTTAAGGTCATAAGTTACATATTTGTCCTCTGTGATTGCTTCGCCCGGAGCATAGTAAGAAGTTACAGCAGAAAGGTCGTAAATATCAACAATTCCATCTTCGTAAATATCACCAACAAGGAATGTTACAAATTTTTCAGTTGATGCGTCACCCTTAACAACTTCTTGTTTGCTTGTTTCACGAGCATTGTTCCAGATATGAAGATCTTTTGCTTCATCAAGATATACAGAACCCCTGAATGTTCTGAAGCCTACACCAGAAACCTTATATGTGTATGTTGTATTAGCAGGGAGAGTGATAGAACCTTCTGCTTTTGCTTCTTCTTCACCATATGTCACAGGTAAATATGTCACATCTTCTTCTGTACCTTCTCCTACTTGAACATTATACACATCGCCTGTGATTTCATTCTTGAGTTCAATACCAACTCCAATGTAGTCAGCAGTTTTTCTTGAAGCATCGTCAACATTTTCCAATCCAAGAATAAAGTCAACTGTGATACCAAGATCAAATGTTTTCATAGGAATTGAGAAATATGTGTCAACATCCCACTTATCCAATCTTGCCTTTGTATCATCGTTATCTTCTTTTTCCATATAAATGTAGTTATCTTCGCCATAGTCATCTGCGTTGGTATCAATAGTTGTATTGATTCCTCTTGTTCCTATACGAACATTACCAGTACCCTTTACTTCAAGAGTAGCAAGTTTGATGCCTACACCAGCCGGAGCAGAAAGAAGGTTGCCTTCCTGTCCATGTGCTTCAAATGTAAATCCACCTATGATATTATCTTTTTCAACCGGAACTTCGTTTGTAATTGTAATCCCTTCTACTTCAGTCAATTCATAAGCTATTGTTTTCATTGCAGGAGCATCTATTTCAGTTCCATTTATAGAATTTAAGAAATAAACATAATAATCACCTGCAGCGTAGTTGATAATAGCTCCAGCTTCGCCAGTTACAGGCTGAACAGGAGTTAAAACAAGGTCAAACATATTTTTGTTGTCCTCATGCTGTTCTACAACTAACTGAACTTTGTCAGTTCTTGTGGTTGTTGATTCATCAATTACAAGCTCTGTTCCAACAACAGTGAAATTACTGAAAGAATCAGTAAAGAACTCTACTTTGTTGTTTTTGATAGCAACGCCTGAAGCAATTTTGGTTTCATCAGAAACCGCATCACCATGATATACATTTACTGTTTTTGTTGTATCCCAACCTTCAACTACAGGAAGTTCTATAATAACTTTCTGCTGAACAAGAGGATTTGTTATAGTTTCAGTTTCACCCTCTACACCGATTTCAATATCAAGTGAGTAGGAAACTTCACCATCTTTTTCCTTGTAATCAATACCATCTTTAACAACAGGATAGTATGTCTTTGCTTCAACTGTATCAGCAATGTCAGCGTAAGGAATAGCTACTTCATAGCCATTGAATTTTGTTGAATTTACAACAGTTTCAGCTTCGTCAAGGATAGAACCAAGCTTTTCAGCTTCATCATCATTTAACTTTTCTTTTAAAGCTGTTTTAGCAGCATCAAGATTTTCAGAAGCCATAGCAGCATTCACAGCTTCTACAAGAGTATCTGATGTTGGATTTTTTCCATATTTCATTCCTGTAAGAACATCAGCAAATCCTGCAAGTGCAGAATCATCAAATTTTACAGGACCATAGAAATTGAGTTCGGCAGTTCCAAAAGTCTGCTTTGTGCTCTCATCCCAAACATAATCTTCTTCAGCATCATCTAACTTCATGTCATATGTTACTAAATTTACAGTGACATTAGCATCGTCATCTAAAGATGAATTATCTAAAATTAACCCTAATGAAAAACCATATCCATTCTGGAACAAAACATTTGATGCAGACCATAATTTCTGCTGAGTTGTTTCACCCTTGCTCACAGTAATCGTATCAAATGCCTGTCCATAAACATCATTGGGTTTATTACAATATTCACTTAGATAATAATACTGAGCCACTTTAAGAGATACATCAACATCAGAAGAAATTTCAAGTGCCCATAATTTGTTTTCAACAGAATGACCATCGGTGAATTTAACAATTTTAAAGAAATTTTCATTGAAATCAGCAGGATAGAAATCCTTTAATGCAAGAGCTTCAACAGAGGTAACATCATTTGATACAACACCTGTTTGAACCGTTGCATCGCTTGCAAATACACTTATCGTAGAAAACGCACTAAAAAGCATTATCAGCGAAAGTGCAACAGATAAAAGCTTTTTCATTTAGTTGTTTCCTCCATTCAAAGTAGCAATTCTTGCATTCAAGGTGTTTATATATCCCTGAATTGTTTCAGCGTATGTAGCATCAGCACCAGATTTTGCATCTGTCAAAAGAGTTACGAAGTTACCTATAACTGTTGCATCCGTATAATCGTCTGCTTCGCCAACCATAGCAGCAACAACAGCCTGATTATTTTCGTCAGCTATAGCATCGGTAAAAGTTGATACATAAGTAGATGCCTTTGTCTTTGCATTCACATATGAAGCTGCATAATGTTTAACAGTCGATGTAATTTCCTTTGTAGTAAAAAGGTCGAGTTTGTGTGTCAAAGTGTAATGTCCGCTAAGAGTTTCTCCTTTGTTAAAAGTTCCGCTGTAGCGTGTAAATATGTCAGCCCATCCGCTATCTTCACAAATAAAGCCATTTACAATACCACTATTCAAAGTCAATGTGCCGTTTACTACATTTACATCGGCATAAACCTTTTTTGTAATACCGCTTCTTGGAACATCTTTCAGAGGAGCTTCACAATAAAGTCCGTTCGCAGTAACAGTCGCTGAAGTGGTGGAAGAACCAACATTAAGCAATGTTCTGTCAGAACCTAAAATTGTAACATTTTCAAGAGTGATGACACCAGATGTACATCTTACGGGAACGAAATCTTCTTCAAGTCTATCTTCCTGCAATCCGTATCTGCTTCCGTCAAAAGTAATGTTTTTTACGGTGATGTTGCCAGCAAGGTTCAAAAGACCTTTCCAGTTTGTTGTGTTTTCAACAGCACCATAGGATTCAGAAGGAATAATTGTTGCATTATTCACACCTTCCAATGTAAGGTCTGTGCTTATACCCTGTCTTGAACCAAATTCAACTGTACCGGAAACAATAACTGTACCGCCGTTTGCTGCTGAAACCGCTGCCGAGAATGAATCATACGGAGTCTGACCTACATAATACTTGCCTGTTTCATAAACGAAATTTTCGTCTGCTGCGAAGGCAACTGTAGCCATAGAACTGAGAACCATAACTACTGCTAAAATTGTTGATATGAATTTTTTCATAGATAATTACCTCTTTCTTTAAAATTTTTGTTTTTTCTTATCTTGATTTTTACAACTTGTCTGTTGTTTTTGATGATTTAATGTATTGCTAAGTCCAAACCATCGGAATCACACCTTTCCATTTTTAGAACGCAATCGCCTATGTTTTAGTCATTTATTTGAAGATGCCAAGGATTCTCGGTATCTTTCAAATCGTAATAGTGATTGATTGTTGCCTCCAAAATCTGCTCATAGTACCATTCATCGCCGTGAAGGTCGGTATATGGGTTAAAATCGCTCTTTTGGAGATAGCTTCTGTCGGGCTTTCTGCCAAGTATTCTATTTATAATTGTTACTGCTTCGGCACGGGTTATAGGCTGCTGCGGTCTGAAAGTTCCGTCCTCATAGCCTTGTATATAACCGCTTTTTGACAAAGCGTAAACCTCGTTATAAGCCCAATGGCTTTCTTCCATATCGGAAAAGACAGTATCTTTGCTTGTCAGCTTATTATTTGTATCGAGCTTCAGCCAGCGAACAATCATTGCCACAAACTCTGCTCTTGTTATCTGATTACGGGGCATATAAGTACCGTCAGGATAACCTAAAATCAAGCCAACATCGGAAAGATATTCAATAGAAGCGGCAGACCACATATCAGCCGTAACATCGGGGTACATATCACCCTGTGCCGGATGAGGCTCTACATAGTCAATATGATAAACTCTGTAGAGAATAGCTGCTGTTTCTTCTCTTGTTATATTTCCGTCACCCTGTACTGTTCCGTCAGGATAGCCGTATAAATAATTTGTATGGTGCGGATGCTCGTTGCCGAAGTGGTCTATGGTGTACTTTTTCTTTGTTGTGGTAGAACTTCCTCCGCCACCTGACGAACCGCCTCCGCCACCACCGCCTCCGCCTGTGGATTTGGTGATGTAATACTTAAATGTACCAACCTCTCCCCATACAGGGTATTGACATTGTTCATAGTTTCCGCTTACGCAGCCGATACAGTCATTCTGACCGCAAGCATCATAATAAACAGTCCTTAAAGTTGTATTTGATGAAATTGTAATGCCTTTTTCGTCAATTTCATCGGTGTACTTTGTAAACTCTCCCTTTGTATAGTCGGCAGAGGTATTGGTTGCGTAATAAATAAATCTGTTAGGATATTCCGTTTTGCTATATTCGTTTATCAGCTTAACCGTCTGATTGCTTGTATATGAGCCTTCTTCGGGGGAAGGCTTAGGAATACCCAAATCAACAAATGTAAATGTTTTTTCAATTTCGCTGCCGGGTACGGGGTTGCCTCCGTCCATCAGCCATGCGTGAACAACAATCTGCTTCATTGCCGGAGATACACCTATCGGAACATTGGTATATACCAATTCGTCCGTATAGTCGGTTGATGACGGATACCAAGTACCGTCTGCATCCTCGTATCTGTACTGATAATAAATTTCATAATTACTCGGTTCGCCCTTTAGCTTGATACCCGAAATATTTTCTAATTCCCAAGTTGCGAAACGGTTTCTTGTGTCAAAGGGTTCTCCGAATTTTACAGTACCTTGTCCGGCTGTTGTGGTATCTATGAAGTAGTAATTGATTACGGGTTCGCTTTCGTCAAGAATTTTACCCGTGTTCTCGTCAACTTCTTCTACCCAAGCCTTAATTGTGGTTGTTTCGGAAACAGGGATTTTACGCTCCTGTCCGAAGTAGATTTCATCATCCTGAATTTCGCCGTTTATGCTATATTTAATAACATAGTCGCTACCGTCAGGACTGCTTGCATTTTCATCAAATTTTATGGTTACTTCCTGCTCACCGCTGTATGTACCCGAATCAGGTGTTACAACAGGCGGTAAGGGTTTAAAGGTGTAAACCTCGGTAATCATATTACTATAGGTGTT
>JAFTUP010000229.1 GCA_017466205.1 Clostridia bacterium | reverse complement strand
CTTCCGATATCATCAAAAATTCCCTTCATCGGTCGGATTACTACGGCAGAGTTTTCGGTATCAACCGATACTATAACCTCATCAATAGCAGGAACTAAATATTCCTTGCCATCATTTGTTATGTGCCACACATCGTTAGCACCTGTTTCGCTGACATCGGTTATGATGCCCAATTCTTTACCTGTGTTATCATCAATAACCTTACAGTCAAAAAGCTCCTGAACAAACCAAGTACCTTTAGGAAGTTTCGCATCACTTCGTTTCATATAGAGCACCTTATTTTTAAGTGCACGTGCTTTATCAATATCGTCAACACTGTCAAGCATTAAAATTACAACATTTCCGTGAGAACGTGCTGAAACAACTTTTATACTGTTTTCACCTTTATTATCAAAATAAAGAGTTTTGAATTTTTTTACAAAATCAGGAGTATCACACCAAGGATTAAAACGCATTTCACCTTTAATTCCGTGTGTTGATACAATCTGACCTAATTCCAGATAAGATTTAATCATCAGAAAGAATCCCTCCACCGCTAACGCGGTCCCCCTCCCTTTGACAAGGGAGGCAAAAGCTACAAAAGGGCAGACCAAGTCTGCCCATTGTAATTTGATTAGTCGATATCGACCTGAACTTTTTCTCCTGTACGAGTTGCACCGGCTTTAACAACTGTTCTGATAGCCTTTGCAATTCTGCCCTGCTTACCGATAACTCTGCCCATATCATCCTCAGCAACGTGAAGATGATATACAACAACACCGCGGTCGTCAACTTCATCAACAGTAACAGTAACAGCATCAGGATTTTCAACAAGTCCCTTAACTATTGTAATAAGAAGTTCCTGCATTTTCAAAAACCTTTCTTATTTAATAGCGCCGCTCTTCTTAAGAATAACCTTAACTGTGTCAGTTGGCTGTGCACCATTCTTAATCCACTGAGCTGCCTTTTCGTTGTCAATCTTGATTTCAGCAGGATTTGTCATTGGGTTGTAAGTACCAATTTCCTCGATAAATCTGCCGTCTCTTGGGTAACGAGAATCTGCAACTACTACTCTGTAGAAAGGAGCTCTCTTAGCACCCATTCTGCGAAGTCTGATTTTTACTGCCATTTTTGTTTCCTCCAAATATATAAATTTTATATTAAACACTGTTGTGTTGTAATCAGTGTTTTTACCTTACATTGGGAATCCGCCCGGACCACCCATACCACCAAATCCGTTCATTCCGCCCATACGTTTCAGCTGACGACGCATTTTTCCGGAATTCATCTGTTTAACCATTTTTTGCATCTGGCGATGCTGATTAAGAAGTCTGTTGACATCTTCAACCTGCATACCGCAACCTAAAGCAATTCTACGCTTACGTGATGGGTTGATAATATCAGGATTTCGTCTTTCTTTCGGTGTCATTGACAAAATGATTGCTTTCATTCTGTCAAGCTGACGTTCGTCAACATCAACATCCTTAATTTTTTTATTAACTCCGGGAATCATTGAAAGAATATCCTTCATACTTCCCATTCTGTTAATCTGTTCAAACTGGTCGAGCAAATCCTCAAGGTCAAATTTGTTTTTACGCAAGTTTGCTTCAAGCTTTGCCGCCTTTTTCTCGTCAAGAGCAATTTCAGCCTTTTCAATAAGAGAAAGCACATCACCCATACCGAGAATTCTGTTTGCCATTCTGTCAGGATAGAAATAGTCAAGCTCGTCTAACTTTTCACCCATACCTACAAACTTGATTGGCTTACCTGTAACAGCTCTTGCAGAAAGTGCAGCACCGCCACGGGTATCACCATCCATTTTTGTAAGAACAAGACCGTCGATACCAAGCTCGTCATTAAATGTACTTGCAACTGTCACAGCATCCTGACCGAGCATAGCATCAATAACAAGAAGAATTTCGTGAGGATGAACCTCGCTCTTGATATTTTTAAGCTCGTTCATAAGCTCTGTATCAATATGCAAACGACCGGCTGTATCAATAAATACGTAATCATAGCCCTTATCCTTTGCAAGCTTGATTGCTTCCTTTGCAATTGTAACAGGATTTGTCTGTCCCATTTCAAAAACAGGAACACCCACCTGCTCACCGACAACCTGCAACTGCTTGATAGCAGCAGGACGGTATATGTCGCAGGCTACGAGCAACGGTCTGTGATTTTCATTTTTAAGCTTTCGTGCAATCTTTGCACAGTGAGTTGTTTTACCTGAACCCTGAAGACCGCACATCATAATAACCGTAGGCGGATGGCTTGCGTAAGCAAGTCTTGTCTGAGTACCACCCATAAGCTCTGTGAGTTCTTCGTTGACGATTTTGATAACCATCTGTGCAGGTGTAAGACTTTCCATAACCTGAGCACCGATAGCACGCTCGGTAACTTTTGCAGTAAAGTCTTTGGCAACCTTATAGTTAACGTCAGCTTCCAGAAGTGCAAGACGAACTTCTCGCATTGCTTCTTTGACGTCTTTTTCATTAAGACTTCCTTTGCTCTTCAATCTTTGAAAAGCGGCTTCAAGTCTGTCGGATAAACCTTCAAATGCCATAAGTCCCTCCTATTCCACTAAGGAAAGTGCAATTGACTTTATCTTAACTGTCTTATCATTAATTTCGCGAGAGAGACCGTGTGACAAATTGTATTCGTTGATTTCATCAGCACATTTTACTATATCGTCAAGTCCTGACTGAAGCTTTTCAAGCTTCTGCGAGAATTTAAGCTTTGATTCCATATCGAAAAGCAAAGCCTCCGCTCTCTTAATGGCGTCACGGACACCCTGACGTGTAATTCCCTCGTTTTCAGCAATTTCAGAAAGTGAAAGGTCATCATTATAATAGTGGTTAAGGTAATCACGCTGCTTTACAGTTAAAGCCTCGCCATACAAATCAAGAAGCATTGTAATCTCAATACTGTTAGCCACTAATGACACTTCCTTTCATCAAAAATAAAATCGCTCTGTAAAGCACATTCACTTTACAGAACGACATTATACTAAATAAGTATCAGTTTGTCAAGAGTTTTTTCCAACAATTGTGTTCCATTCAATACTGTCTTCACCCTCAGTAGTTTCACCGCCACCGATTACGATGACACTATCAGCACTTGTTGTTGATTCAGGGTCATAAAGCTCAGGAATAATAAAAGAATCTTCACCATCGGATATGTCATTGAGTAATGAACCTGTTGTTGATTCTGTTGTTGACTCTGTTGTTGACTCTGTTTCCTCAACATCACCGTTGTTCTTACACGCAACGAAAACAACGACAACCAAAAGCAATATTGCAACTAAAAGAATGATTTTTTTATTCATAAGATAAATCTCCTTAATATTTTTGGGCATCTCTAAAAACTAAGAGTGCAAATATTGTGTAGAAATTTTTTCGTCAGATTGTTCAAAAAACGCAGGCAATACTTTGTGTATTAACGAGTATTTTTGGGCGATATGACGGAAAAAGGGTATACAAGATTTCGTGCTTTGAGTTTTTAGAGATGCCCTTTTTTATACTATCACAATTCAGATTATTTTTCAACTGTTATTTAAGCTCTGCAATAGTAACACCGTCTTCACCCTCACCAAAAACACCAAGACGGAATGTACGGATATTAGGGTGCTTACGAAGATAAATGTGAATTCCCTTACGCAACGCTCCTTTTCCCTTACCGTGAATTATGTTAATTTCATTAAGTCCTGTGCGAAGAATGTTGTCTATAAATGTATCAAGGTCAAGCATTGATTCCTCAACAGTTTTTCCGCGTAAATCGATAGATGAATTTGATGATGCTGTCGCTTTTGATGAACCTGTATGGACAGTTCTCATTCCACCTGTGGGCTTTTTATTCTGCTTACGCTCGCCTAAAAGTCGGATATCGGAAATGTCAGCCTTCATTTTAATCATACCGGACTGAACCTGAACTGTGTTTTTCTTTTCATCAACCGAAATAACATCAGCCTCACCGCCAAGAGCTTTAACAAATACTCTGTCGCCAACCTTTAAAGGTCTTGGTAAAGTGTAATTACCGTCTTCATCCTCAAGACCTTGCTGAATTTCATCCATTTTATCAAGCTGCTTACCCATAGCAGCCTTGGCTTTTCTTGCAATTTCCTGAAGATTTTTTGTCTTTGCCTGCTCCTTTTTCAGCTGTTCTATTTCAAGAAGAAGTGAATTACCTGCTCTGCGGGCATTTTCAACAATTCGTTCTGCCTCTTGTTTTGCACGGGCTATTTCCTTTTCACTCTGTGCTTTTGCCTTTTCAAGTGCTTTTTCGGCATTTTCCTTTTGACGAAGAATTGTAATTTTTTCTTCTTCCAGCTTCTGACGGTCATCTTCAAGAGATTTACGAGCAGTTTCGAGAGTATCAACTGCATCTTCAAAACGAGTGTCTTCTTCGGAAATTAAAGCTTTTGCAAAATCAATTATGCTTTCCTCCACACCAAGTCTGCCTGCAATTGCCAAAGCATTTGAACGACCCGGCATACCGATAAGAAGTCTGTATGTGGGCTTTAATGATGCAACATCAAACTCACAGCAACCGTTTTCTACTCTGTCAGTTTTAAGTGCATATTCCTTCAGCTCAGAATAGTGGGTTGTTGAGGCAATTTTAGCACCTTTTTTACGTAGGTTTTCAAGAATGGAAACAGCCAATGCTGCACCCTCAACAGGGTCTGTACCTGCACCTAATTCGTCAATCAGTACAAGGCTTCTGTCATCAGCAGTTTTTAAAATATCAACTATTGTTGACATGTGTGCTGAAAATGTTGAAAGTGACTGCTCGATACTCTGTTCATCACCGATATCAGCAAGAACATTGTCGAAAACTGATATTTTGCTGTTATCCGTAACGGGAAGCATAAGTCCGCATTCCGCCATAAGTGTCAAAAGACCTATCGTTTTGATTGAAACAGTTTTACCACCTGTATTTGCACCTGTAATTACAAGTGAATCAAACTCATTACCGAGAAAAATGTTCACAGGAACAACTGTTTTAGGGTCAATAAGCGGATGTCTTGCCTTTTTAAGCAGGATTTCACCGTCATTATTAAGTATAGGGCGACTTGCTTTCATTTTATATGCAAGGTGTGCCTTTGCAAAAATCAAATCGAGCATAACTGCTGACTCAAAGCTGATTTTGATTGTATCCTCAAACTCACCTGCCAACTGTGAAAGCTCTGCAAGAATTCTTTCGATTTCGTCCTGCTCACGGCTTTCAAGGACCTTGATTTCATTGTTTGCTTCAACTACTGCTGCAGGTTCAATAAATACTGTTGCACCACTACCTGATGTATCGTGAACCATACCTGCGACCTCGCCTCTGTGCTCTGCCTTGACAGGCACAACAAAACGACCGTTACGCTGTGTTATAATTCCGTCACGAAGTGCTTTTGAATAATGATTTGAGTGAATCATAGAGTCAAGCTGTTCACGGATTTTATTTTCATAATGACGCTTTTTTCTTCTTATTTCCTTTAATTCAGGCGAAGCATTGTCACTTATTTCTGTTTCTGAAAGAATAGCATTTGTTATTCTCTCTTCAAGATATTTATTGGGATAAAGTGAATTAAACAAATCGTCAAGTGTAGTCTGCATACCTGCACATTTATCGTGCCACACAGTAATTCCACGAATAATTTTTAGTGTTACTGCGATTTTAAGAAGTTCACCTGCTGAAAGTGAACCGCCTGCAGCAGCTCTGCTTAAAGCATTGTTCACATTCTGCAATCCGCCAAATGACGGTGCACCGAATTTAGCAATAAAAATATAAGCCGCTTCTGTTTTATCAAGCAGTTCGAGAACCTCAAAATAGTCTGTCAAAGGTTCAATTTCAAGTGCTTTTTCTTTGGCATCGGCACTACTTGCCGTATCGGACAGCATTTTAAGTATTTTATCAAGTTCAAGTGAAATACAATGTTTGTTCATGTTGTTATTTCCTTATAAAATTCTAATGTTTTAAAGTTTTTCTGCAATTTAGACAAGAGATATTTTTCTGTAATATAGGATAAATCCGGTAAGGCATATTCTTGCATTTTGAATGAGTAAATTTTTTCAAAATCAGAAAATGCAATATGACGAAGTGCCTTTATAAGTCCTATATCAAGTTGGAAAAGCATATCTGAGGGGACACAGTTTTCACAATAAAGCAAACCGTCTTCCACATCAAAATACATAGTTTCTGTTTCATATTCTCCGCATCTGTCACAGGCAATAATATTCGGCATAAAGCCTGCAACACACATAAGCCGCAGCTCCGTAATTGCCTTGACCTGTTCTGTAGGGAGCTTATTTTTTGCCAGAAAATGAAGAGAATTGAGCATTAATCTCAGATACTCCTCCGAGGACTCATCCTCCTGAACGAGAGCTATAATCAATTCAGAAAAATACTGTGCCAAAGACAGTTTTTCCAAATCATTTCGCAATTCAAAGAAAAGTTCGATAGGCTCTGCCTCATCAATTATATATGTATCCTTTGTTTTATACAGGGAAAGCTTTGAAAAGCAGAACATTCCCGTTGAGCTGTTTTTACGGTTTTTAACGGATTTTGCACCTCGTACAAAAGCACGTACAAGCCCGTTGTGGCGTGTTAATACCGTAACGAGCTTGTCCTTTTCACCAATATTTTGTTCCTTGAGTATCAGACCGTCCGTATTCGTCCTCATAATCCGGTTCTCCGTCAAACAGTGGTTTCTTTTTCTTTTCTGTTGCTCTTTTGTACATCAGATAATCTTCTACACTTCCACTTTCCGTAAATCTGCTCCAGATTGCCATATTGTCCATTAAAATACCGCCTTTCAATAATAATCTGCGATAATTTAATGAAAATATGAGTGGAAATTTTGCTCAATTAATCCAGACCGAAATTGTGAATGAGACCTTCGCGGTTACGCCAGCCCTCTTTCACCTTTACCCAGCATTGGAGATTGATTTTGCAGCCGAAGAAGTTTTCCATATCCTGTCGGGCATAGGTTGAAATCTTTTTAAGCATATTACCGCCCTTGCCGATGATAATACCCTTATGACTGTCACGCTCACAGAAAATTGTTGCTTCCACATCCATAATTCCGTCGCTACGCTCACGCATTTTTTCAATGCTGACAGCAGTTCCGTGAGGAATTTCCTTATCTAAAAGACGAAGCATCTTTTCACGGATAATTTCACCTGCAAGAACTCTTTCAGGCTGGTCAGTAAGTGTATCGTCAGGGAAGAAATGCTCTGACTCGAAGGCTAATTTCTTAAGCTCATCAAGAAGTGCATCAATACCATAGTTTGTCTGTGCAGACACAGGCACGATTGCATCAAATTCGTAATATTCAGTCATTTCCGCAATTCGTGAAACAAGATTCTGTTTTTCCTTAACAGTATCAATCTTATTGATTGCAAGAATTGCAGGATTTTTACCCTTTTTGATTTTTTCAATCAACTCAAGCTCTGCAGGGTTAAGCGCACCGTCAGGCTCAACCACTAAAAGACAAGCATCAACACCATCAATGCTGTCACTTACAGCTTTAACCATTTTCTCGCCCAATTTTGTTTTAGGCTTATGAAAACCGGGTGTATCAGTAAACACAAGCTGAATGTTATCGTCAGTTGTAAGAACACCCATAATTCGTGTTCGTGTGGTCTGTGGCTTTGAGGAAACAATTGCGATTTTTGTTCCTAAAAGCTTATTAAGAATTGAAGATTTGCCAACGTTGGCTTTTCCTACGATTGCTATAAAAGCGGTTTTTGGTGTATTCATTTATTCTCCTTCTTTGTAACCACTTCTTAAATCTTGGTTACAATTCTCAACGGTTACTCTTTTTTAAAGGTAGTCCCTTAAATATAAATATTGTAAATATAACAACTGAAAGTGCGAATAAAACTATTGCAATTGGGTTTTCAATGAAATACGCAAAAAGTAATTTAAACGCTGTAGGCTGATACATAATTGCAATGCCGCAAAGGACAGCAAATATTGTGAATATTAAGACAGCACCTGCAGCACAGTCCTTTGCAATTTTCCCGTATTCAGTATGCTCTTTCCCATGCAAATCAACAACTGCTTCGATTGCAGTGTTAATAAGCTCAGCACCTATAACAAGTCCGCAAGCAACGAACAAAATCGCAAACTGGGTTCTTGTAATCTCAAAAAAATCATAAGCAAAGAGAAAAAAGAACATATAAATCATACAGACAATATGTATTCGCATATTCCGTTCTTTTACGAGAGCAGTAAAAATTCCTTTAAAAGCATAGCCAAAACTTTTAATCAAGTCTTTCATAATAAAATCCCTATTTATTCTTCGTCAAAATAGTAGCTTCCGTTTCTCTTAAGACCGATTTTTGTGAGAACTGCTTCTTCCTTTTCTCTCATTTTCACAGCCTCAAGTCCACCGTTTTCGTGGTCATAGCCCAAAAGATGAAGAAGTGAATGAACAGTTAAAAAGCCGATTTCACGCTGTAATGTATGTCCGTATTTTTCAGCCTGATCATAAGCGTGTTCAATGGAAATGATAATATCACCAAGAATTTTAGCACCTGTGTCGTGATTTATATCATATTCACTGTTTTCACCCATCGGAAATGAAAGAACATCTGTACTTTTATCAATACCGCGATGCTTAAGGTTCAATTCGTGAATTGTTTCATCATCCACGATTGACACGCTGATTTCTGCTAAATCCGTAAAACCCTCGTGAACCAGCACCGCCTTACAGCAACGACGGATAAGCATTCTCACACCTGTGGGAATTTTCATTACATTCTGTTTGTTATCAATTATTACTCTTAATTTCTCGTTCATTTATTCTTCCTCATTTCCTGTTTTTCATAAGCTTTAATAATATCCTGAACAAGACGATGTCTTACAACATCCTTTTCTGTAAATACATTTATTGCAATATCGTCAATTCCTTTAAGAATTTTCATTGCCTCAACAAGACCTGATTTTTTACCATCAGGCAAGTCAATCTGCGTAATGTCACCTGTTACAACAATCTTTGAATTAAAACCAAGACGAGTAAGAAACATTTTCATCTGCTCTCTCGTTGTATTCTGTGCTTCATCAAGAATGATAAAGCTGTCATCAAGAGTACGACCACGCATATATGCAAGGGGTGCTACCTCAATACTTCCTCTTTCCTGGTAACGCTGAAAGCTTTCAGCACCAAGCATATCAAAAAGTGCATCGTACAGAGGTCGGAGATACGGGTCAACCTTTTGTTGTAAATCACCGGGTAAGAAGCCTAACTTCTCACCTGCTTCAACTGCAGGACGTGTGAGAATAATTCTGTTAATCTCCTTTGCACGGAAAGCGTTCACAGCCATTGCAACTGCAAGATAGGTTTTACCTGTACCTGCAGGTCCTGCACCTAATGTTATTGTATTATTTTTGATGCACTCAAGGTATCTTTTTTGTCCCAATGTTTTTGGCTTAATCGGTTTACCTTTTGCAGTAATGCAGACACAGTCACCTGTCATTTCAGTAAGTTTGTCCTCATTACCCTCATTTACGAGGGAAAGTACATATCGCACATTTTGTTCTGACAAAGCCTCACCGCGATTAATGAGCATTAAAAGTCCGTTAATGGCTCTTACTGCCTTTGAAACGTTTTCAGCGTCACCGCTGACCTTGATTTCAGAGCCACGGCTAATTACTTTGACATTATATTGAGATTCAATAAGTTTGATGTTTTCATCAAAGCTGCCGAACAAACTGACGGTCTGTTCCATTCTGTCAACATTTATAACTTGTTCAAACAACTTTTCTCACCTGCTTATAAAAAATTAGTACATATTTAATATATTTTATCACATTTTTTATGTGTTGTCACCATATTTTTTCACATAAATTTCCTGTAAAACGCCAATTTCTTGCTCACAATCCACAGATAAATAGTATTCTGTGACTGACTCTGCATTGTTTTCAGCTATTGTTGCATTTTTCACTATACTGAAATCAAGAAGTTCCTTTACATAAAAAGCATTGTTCCATAGTGTGAGCATATTGGTAATCTCATCATCTACTTCAATTTTTTCATCAGAAAATGAAGCACTGTACTCAGTTATTATTCCCAATGGAAGCGTTGTTTTTTCATTTTCTATAAAGGATTTGTGAGAAGTGAAAAATTCGCCGTCAGGGGACAATCCCAAAGGAATTTCAAGACCGAAAACAAAGAGCTTATTTCTTGAATTTTCATTTACAAGTTTATGTATTGACAGGTCACTCGGACTAAAGGTTTTCTTTCTGTTCACAAGTGCTTTTACATATCCGTCAGCGTGAACAAGAGTTTCCCTTCCGTCAGCGTAGGTTATAACTCCGCTTATAAGCAAATCACCTTTAGTAACTGCAGAACCGGGCTTGACTTCTTCGTTTCCGTATAATACGTCTATTGAAAGAATAAGTCCGTTTTCACCTGCTATCAGGTTTGTGGGTACTGAATTATCATATTTTTCAGGTGCAGGTGTTTTCTCACGAACCTCAATTACAACTGCTGTGCCTTTTCTGTTAACAGCTGCCCAGGAAAGCTCTTCCATTTCTCTCACAACCTCCTGAGCTATGTCCTTATTATCAATTGAGGAGATTGCTGCACCAACATGCACTCCGTGATTTTCAAAAGCTGACAGGACAGTCTCCTCCTCAAGCTCAACATTTCCCACAATTGAAACACTCCACACAAACTGACTTAACAGATATGTAACGGACACAAAAACTATTGCACCAATCAACAGTCCAAGCCTTACTTTATTTTTCTTTATAAAAAATACAAGTCCTTTTCTCTCAAGTGACAAAACCTTCATTCCTGATTTTCTTGCAGGTCCGCGAAGAGCTAAATATCCCGGAATTGTAGTTGTTGCGGAAATATTACCTTTAATATTCTTTATATTCCAAAGCGGTATTCCCTCACGGGTGCAAAGGTTTAGAAATCTGTCGGAAAAACCGCCATAAGCTCTGAAATTTATATAACCTAAAATGTATCTGACTATGCTTACTATCAACATAACTCACCTACGAAACAAAGAAAATTTCACAAATCACACCTGATATTATTGCAACACTGCTGTCAAAGGAATTGATAACAAGATTATCCCCTGATATGGATAAGGCATTTTTACCAAGGCTCAATTTTATTGTATTCTCATCATATTCAATAACACCTTTACAGCCGTCAATAATGATTTCACGGTTGCCTGACATTTCAATTTTCGGTTCATCACTGAATATTTCAGCAGCAATTTTACTTTTCAATTTGCCTTTTTCTCTTTTTTGCACCGCTAACACCTCAACTAATTATATGAAAAACAGAGATAATAATTCATTTTTTAATTGGAAAATCAATATAATTTATGGGATGTGAGTGAATGAAAATTATAAAGCTCAAGAGAGAATATTTTACGATTTTACTTGTTATATTCTGCATTTATTTAATATTCGGTTTTCCTGATGAAGTAAAATCCGGAGTGAATGAGGGACTTGCAATCTGTGTCAATACAATTATTCCGTCACTTTTTCCCTTTATGACACTTTCTGCGTTTATCGTAAAATCAGGAATTTTAAGTCATTCACGTAATTTGTTTTCAGTTTCAAATGTTATTTTCCGTCAGCCGGACATAACCTTGCCTTGTATAATTATGTCTATGGTGGGTGGATTCCCTGTTGGCATAAAAATGACAAACGAGCTTTACGAAAAAGGTCAGCTGACAACTGAACAAGCACAAAGGCTATGTCTTTTTTGCATTAATCCCGGTCCGGCATTCGTCATTACTGCAGTTGGAGTAAATATGCTGAACAGTCACAAAGCAGGAGTACTGATTTACGCTTCACTTTGCATCTCCTCCCTGATTTGCGGTGTAATTACGTCTTTTATCGGTGAAAAATGCATAAAAAAAGAAGACAGAAATCACAAGACAACAGGTGTGTCCTCACTTTCAGCTTCAGTTTCCGATTCAATTCAAAGCATATTCTCAATTTGCGGATGGATAATCCTTTTCAGCGGATTTACAAGGTGCCTGAGTGCTGTGTTTACTTACGAAAAGTTCAATATAATTTTATCTGTTCTGGAAGTCACAAAAGGCTGCTCATTAATATGCGGAAATTATCCCTTATACATAATCACTTTTATAATCGGCTTTGGCGGAGCTTGTGTTCATTGTCAGGTTATGGGATTTATTAAAAATATGAATATGAAATACAGTTATTTTTTTATCAGCAGAGTTCTCAATGGATTTTTATCAGGAATTATTTGTTATATTTTACTCCTGTTTTTTCCCGTTGAAACAGACGTGTTTGCAGATTGTGACAGTATCCGCGGCTTTTCATTCTCATTTTCATATTCTGCATTTTTTGTCTTTATTTTTATGTGTGTAATTCTTATATTCGATATTGACAGAAACAGAAAGTATGATAAAATTTAATTAAATAAATTTATTGGTGATAAAATGAAAGCTTTGCTTAACAAAAAAGATGTTACTCCCTCCTGCTCATACTGTGCTCACGGCAGGCTCGCTCCCAATAAAGAGTCAGTTCTCTGTATGAAAAAAGGTGTTGTAGATATTGAATATTCCTGTAATAAATTCAGGTATGATCCGCTTAAAAGAAAGCCTATGAGACCAAGAGCTATTGAGAAATTTGAAGAGTCAGACTTTGCACTTGATGATTATTCGTTGGAAGTTGAAGAAGAATAAAAAAAGTTCCCTATGGATTTGATTTTCCATAGGGATTTTTTGTTATGTTAATTGTTTGATAAATCGGAGTTTGTGGGGATAAATGCAGAGTGCAAAGTGCAGAACGCAGAACGCCTCCCTCTGACGAGGGAGGTGGCATTTTCGCAAGAAAATGACGGAGAGAGAGATAAAAATCAACGTTTTTACTACCCCTCAGTCAACTTCGTTGACAGCTCCCCTGACAAGGGGAGCCGAGTATCGACACCCGTAAAAGAGCCCGACAAATTATAATTTTTCTAATCGTTTTGTACTTTCCGTTTTCCACTTTGCACTTAGACATATCAACCAACGGCGGCGGGAGCAAGCCCCCGCCCTACCGTTTACACAACAAAGCAAAAGAAACCGACAAAATATAATTTATGTGGTTAAACAGTTTCTTCAGGTAATGATGTCGAGGTGATTATTTCCCCTGTTAAGCTATCAATTTCTATTTTTTCAACAACTTCTTTAGTTTCATAGTTTTCTTTTGTATAAATAATTATGTTTTGCTTTTTTTCGTAAGTTGTTCTGTAAATATATCTCACACCATCTTCAACAGACTCAAAATAACCAACATCAAAATTGTAAGGGAGATTATATTCAACAATCTTATTTGACACCTCAACAGACACACCTATATCAGTAAAAAGTGTATGCTCTACTTGTGAATAAGTGCGAATTTCTTCTGTTCGTCCTATTTCATCGAGATATGCCTGTGCATAGGAAACTTTTTGTTTCCAAAGATTATTATAATCCCATGATGTTGGGTGCATTACACGATATTGATATTTTTTAGGAAACAATTCTTTTATAGATTCGCCATAGCCCTCACCGTCCTGAGGATATTGTATGTCAAGCAATTTATATCCTGAAGATGTTTTTTCAAAGGTCAATACAGCAGGACCGCTTCCACCTGATTGTTCTACAAAATATCCGTTCATAAAACCAAAATTAGCGTAATCCGTTAATGCATAGACAGTATATTTGTCTCCGTCAATATCTGTACCATAAATAATATGTCCCTCTGTTGCACACTCTGTTCCCAAGCCATAATATGCTACATAGTTATCGTCGATTATCGCTTGTGATACTGCTTTGTCAAGGCTTTGAGCTTCTACAAACACAAAGGTAAAGAACTGCATATTATTTTCATCAGAAAGAACTGCTCCATCTGAACCCAGTTCAACAACAATCTCATTTAAACTTGCAGGTTCAACCTGTTTGGTGCTGTATAGTGGTGTACCACTTAACTTAATTGTAAGTTTTCCGGTTTGAAGGTCACATTCGGTTATTTCAAAATTTGCTCCATTAGGAAGATTACCTTTTGTACCATTGCGAATATCAAAAGTATATGTTTCTGTGCTTTCAGGAAACTGTGTTGTTCCTTTATAGGTTTCGGCAACAACCTGCAATGAATATCCCAAATCGTAGTATTCCGTAGAAATGTTATCAACATTATTAAATCCGTTTTCAATATTACCTGTGTACTCAAGCTCATAAATATAACGTACTTTTGTGGGTTCACCATTTTCAAAATCAGCAAAAACCATGCAGAAAGTGCCATCCTTTTGCAACAGCAATATATATGGATAACCACCTATATCATCGGGGGTATTATGATGCCAAGCTTTTTTATTGTTTTTCAATAAGTCATTAAGACTTTTATAATCAGACCATTCAGGTATGCCGCCAAAAAGGTTAGAAAAATTTTCTTTATCGAGCCGCACTTCTTCATAAAGAGCTCCTGTAGAAAGCACCTCACCTGTGAAATGGTAAATATGCATACCACCCTCGGTTTTTATTTCAATTCTATCGTTTTCAATATTTGGAACATAACTGAACGCTCCGTCAAAATATATCTCCTTTGAAAGCTTGTATGAGCCATTTTGAGTTTCACTTTTCTTTATTTTAAGCTTCATTAAATTCGATACATATCTGTTTTCAGTTTTATATCCAGGAACTTCAGCTAAAAGAACATCTCCGTTCTTCATAAGAATAATGCAGCTTGCAGATTGAATTTCACTTTCGTCTAAAGCAACGTAAAACTCTTTAATGCCCCAAAACTTATATTTTACCGGAATATTATCTTTAATAAGAGCTTCAATTACAGCAATATCTTCTTGCTTGACAAGTTTACCAATATCAATCCAAGAATTATCAATAGTTCCTCCTTGTGCTTTAAAATATTTATAAATAACCATATCTTTTGTAATTGCAATATCAAAATATCCGTCACTTTCGTTTGCAATGTCAGCTCCGACAACTTTGTCGTAATAATGTTTCTCTATTTCATAAATATCAACATTTGATTCAGGTTTTATACTAAAGCCTTTGTCTAAAGGATCAGTAAGAAAACAAATTGCTGTAATTATACTCACAACAATTGCAACAATAATAATCCAAAATGCAGGCTTTTTATAATTCAATACAGATTTCACTCTGTCTTTAACACCTACTTCTCCAAAGGCAATAGGACAAGCAGCAATCATCCGTCTGTTTACACTGCAAGTAAGCAGTGCTTGTGAATAGTCTGCTCGTTGTTCATTATTAAGCTCTTTAACAACCTTTTCATCACAAGCAAGCTCAATATCACGACAGAGCAGTATATAACCAATCCAAACCATAGGATTGAAGCAATGGAGGATAAGAATTAAGAAACCAAGCGGTTTCCACAAATGGTCTTTTCTACGAATATGTGCCTGTTCATGAGCAATAACATGTTCCATATCCTGTTCGCTCATATTAAAAGGTAAATAGATTTTCGGTTTAATTGTACCGAGAACGAAAGGTGAAACCACCGATTCACTCTGATAAATATTATCACGAAGTAAAACTGCTGTTCCTATTTTACTTTTTAGTCTTAAGAAACTTACAAGAGTATAAATCAAGAGAGCAATAATACCAACAACCCATACAACTGCTAATATAGTAGTAATATCAACAAAATTACCCATAGGTCTTGATACACCTTCAAAGTAGTTCCCTTGAAGATAATCATTAACCTGATTATCTATAATAGAAACACCAGAATCAATATGTGGTCTTGGAGAATCAGGGACTTTAGTAATTGTTTCAGCACTCGGGATAAGACTGAATATACTTTCAAATGACAAAGGCATTATAAGTCGTAATCCTGCAATTCCCCAAAGAATACAGTTTATCCATTTAGGTGCTTTTTTCAATACAACCCTTAAAAGAACAATTGCTAAAATAATCCAACAAGCAGAAATGCTCATATTGACTATTTTTAAGAATATACCTGCCATTACAATTCTCCTTTCCTGTATCGGTCAATCATCTTCTGAACTTCATCGATTTCCTTTTCGGAGATTTTCTGATGCTTTGTAAAGGCTGCAATAAATGCAGGTAGAGAACCTTCAAATGTTTTTTCAACCATTTCATTGATTTCAGATGCCTGAACCTCATCTTTTGAAATTAAAGAGGAAACAATGGTGTCTTCATTTTTGAGCACACCTCTTTCAGACAAACGCTTGATAACGGTGTATGTAGTAGTAGGCTTCCATCCTAACTGCTCTTTACAAAGATTCACGAGTTCACTGCTTTTGATTGGCTCGTGCTCCCACAGAATCAAACAAAAGCGATATTCACTTTCAAAAATTTTTGGTGTATCCATATTAATTTCTCCTTTCTCTAATCCATTAGAGTTCATATACACTCTAACATATTAGAGTGAGATTGTCAATAGGTTATATAAAAAATTCCCTATGGTTTTATTTTTCCATAGGGAGTTTTTGTATAGATTTACAATTCAAATCCGGATTTTTCAGGAAATAATTTTTCAAACTGTTCAATTATCATTCTCTTATGTTCTTCAAAATTATTTTCATTTTCCGTATCATTAAGGCAAACTACCTTGCCTTTTTGCTTTTTAAGATATTCTACAGCTTCGTTGCTGTTATTAAGTGATACTGTGTGGAACAATTGTCCAAGCGGCTTTTGGGGATGAAAATTGCCGGAAAGGATTTGCCAGTCCTTAATGCACCAACAGTTTATATCTTCCTTTGTTCTTTGCTTGTTTTTGCACGTACTATCCAATGTTTCATATTCCTTAGCCCATACTGTATTAAAAGTACTCTTCAAAAAAGAAATCTGAATGTGCCAGCTGTCAACACCGATAATCTCGTTTTTACTGCCATATATAAGGAGCTTTGCCAAATCCTTAAGACTTCTGTTCCTGAACCATTTTGTATAGTTATTTTTAATACTGTCTCGCATAGAAAAATGACGGTTTTCCACCTGATAATTGTTCATTTGCGTATATGCAAAAAATCCTATTGGAATAAGCGGACCAATAGATGGCCACTCGCAAGGCAGTCCGTCAATAAAAAAGTCCTCCGGTTCAGTTTTGTCTATTAAAAAACAATCGTCATTAAAATATACAAAATGTTCTGACAGTCCGTCAATTCTATGAACGTTCAATTCAATTGCATTAGAATTAAAGGTAGGCAAATACTGTTCAGGAATGAAATCGGTATGCTTAACCCATTTTAATTTAGGATGATTTATATTCAGCCAATCAGGCTTCTGATTATCAGTTACAAAATAAACATTATTTACCCACGGTGCAAATTTTTCAACACCTCTGAACCAATATTTAAGAGTATCCCAATCACGATAGCGTGCATCTTCATTACCTTTTACGTTTTTTTCACCAACGTATTTTATTTTCTTTTCACGCCATACAGGGTCGCTGTCATCAACCCACAATACAACAAAATCTATTTTGCTTTTATTATCAGCCTTCATGCGAAACATCCTCCCCATAAAACTACAATAATCATATCACACAAACAACATAAATTCAATAATTGAAAAAATAAAAGCATTTATATAAACTAAGGACTCGGAATAATCCAAGTCCTTTTTATTAGATATTCAAAAGTCTTTTTGCGTTTTTATATAAAATCATATCTTTTTCGTCTTGTGAAAGCGGTAATGAATTTAAGGATTCAATTTCCTCCCCCGCTCTGCTCCAAGGAGCATCAGATGCAAAAAGGATTTTGTCCGCACCGTGTTTTTTTACAATTCTTAAAAATTGCTCGTGAGAATAATAATTCATACCCATTGACGTATCAAGATACACATCAGTTCCTGCAAGGTATTCTTCCACGTCATCCCATTGGCGTTGACCACCTAAATGAGCAGCCACAATCACACCACCCTGCATCTGCTTTGAAATGTCAGCAAACTGTTTCGGACTGCTGTGAATTGGTGGTGGGTATGCAGGGTCATAACCTGCGTGGAAAAGTATAATAAGACCTTTACTCAAAGCATAATCATATATTTTAAGCATTCCCGGTGCATCAACTGTAAATTGCTGATATTCAGGATGAAGCTTAATTCCGGGCAAACCCAGTTCACACACAAAGTCAATGTCTTTTTTATAATCATCTGTTGCAGGATGAATTCCACCAAAGGAAATGAGTCTGTCACAGGTGATTTCTTTTGCCCAATTATTGAGTGTCTGAGTCTGACTTGGTTTTGTTATAACAGGTTGAACAACTGAAATATCCACACCAAATTTATCCATATTGCTTACAAGCCCTGAAACAGTACCATCACTGCAAGGCATATATTCGCCATTGCATCCTGAAATTAAAGAGTTGATTGCTCTTTCTGCTATTTTATCGGGAAATGCATGAGTATGAAAGTCAATTACCAAATTAATTCCTCCCATATTTTTTATAAATATTATGTATCGTTCTATTCTTCTTCAAACATCGCTGATAATTTTTTCGCTGAATTGTACAAGTCATTTACACCTGATTCAATTTTTTCTTTTGTAAAATTGTCAAGATAACTACTTGCTTCAAGAGTAAAATAACCATCATAATTAATTTCTTTAAGTGCATTTACAATAGCCACGAAATCAATATTCATTGAAAATGGAAGCTGATGTGAATCGTGAAGCTTATCGTTATCATGAATATGTAAAGCCTTAAGTCTGTTACCGAGAGCCTTTATCATTTCAACTGCTGTTGTGTCGCTACCTTTCATTTCAGCGTGACCTATATCAAGACAAGCAACAAAATAATCGTCATTTACTTCATCAAGATGTGCATTAAAGCTTTCAGGAGTTGCACAAGCTGCAAAGCAAGAATGTTTGTGAAACGGTTTCCAGTTCCACATATTTTCAGTTGCAATTCTTACATTATGTTCCTTTGCAAACGGTAAAAGTTCAAAATACATTTCTGCATTTTCTTCAGGTGTACCGTTATTCATCGGATGAACTATGCAGATATTACCGCCTGCTTCTGCGACACATTCAATTGCTCGTTTAAGATAGTAACTGCTTTTTGGTGATGACGGGAACGGTGCGTGTCCCTGATTACACACAATTCCGTTATCAAGACCGATTTGCTTGAGCTTTCGTGCAAGTGTAAGATAATCGTCCTGTGCTGTTGGGTGATTTGTTGGTACAAGTATTCCATTTTTCTTTTCGCACATCTGAAACATAGAGAAATCCCAGGCATCAAAACCTGCTTTTGCCACAAGCTCAACTGCCCTCTCTTCACCAATATGCAATGCAATTGAACCTATTTCAGTAGAAATTTTCATATTGACAACACATCCTTTTAATATATTGTAACACTAATTCATGTAAAAGTGAAGATAAAATTCGCCTTTAACATTTGCCAAGCAAGTATTTCACTCGCCCCACAAGGCGAACTTCATTGAAAAAGCGCTTCTTCACTATTCACTATTACTTATCACCTTCCAAAAATCTTGAATTCATTTTTAGTGAAGAGTGAAAAGTTAATAGTTAAAAAGTAAAATCCCCGTTCTTACGAACGAGGATTTTTGGTGGGCAGGGGTGGATTCGAACCACCGAAGTCGTCGACGGCAGATTTACAGTCTGCTCCCTTTGGCCACTCGGGAACCTACCCATATTAAATTTACAAAAAAATGGAGCTGGTGGACGGACTCGAACCCCCGACCTGCTGATTACAAATCAGCTGCTCTACCAACTGAGCTACACCAGCGTCTCAACGCTCGATAATAATAACACATCAAAACGAAATAGTCAAGTGTTTTTTGAAAAAAATTTAAAAAATTTTCAAGTTTTTTATTTTCTGTCGTTTTTTGTAACATTTTGATTAATTTTTCCTTGACGCGGTTTTTTACTACATTATCCGACTTCTTTCTGATGAAGGTCAAGACCTTATCAAAGAAAGTGGATATGTAAAAATAAAGTAACAAAACAGACCTTTATCTCTCCCTCCGTCAAAATCGAAGATTTTGCCACGGCGGATTGTCAAGTAAGTGCAACACTTTTTTCATAAAAAACTTCAGCAGGAGTACGCCAGCCAAGACATTTTCGTGGTCGGTTGTTTAAGAGGTTAACAACATAGTCAACATCCTCTTGAGTAATAGTACGGAAATCAAAACCTTTAGGAAAGAAAAATCTAATCATATCAT
>JAFTUP010000228.1 GCA_017466205.1 Clostridia bacterium | reverse complement strand
TATCTGACAAATCCTCAATTTCCTCATAGGGATAGTCAACCCAGGCTGAAAGAAGTGCCATATCATAAACTAATTTATCGTTAATTTTTTTGATTTCCTTAAAAAGACGACCTTCAAGAACACCAAGTGCAATTTTTTCAGCCTGTTCTCCCTGAGCAGAGATAATATTCATAACAGATTCTGCACTTGTCAAGTCCATTTTTCCGTTAAGAAAGGCTCTTTTTGTAAACTCACCTGCTTCTGCAGGAACAGCACCTGCCTGAAAAACTGCTTTAAGCACCTTATCAGTAACAAAAAGTCCACCGTGACAGGAGATTTCAATAACGTCCTCACCTGTATAACTTTTTGGTGCCTTGAAAACAAGTGCCACAACATTATCAATGCTGCCATTTTCGTCATAAGCTTTTCCATAAAGTGCTGAATATCCCGGAAGCTCCCTTAATTTTTTACCGTTGAATGAGGAAAAAACCATATCAGCAATACTGATTGCATTCTCACCTGAAATGCGAATAACACCAATACCACCCGGAGCTCTTCCCGTTGAAATAGCAGCAATAGTGCTCATTTTTCCTCACCTGCTTTCTTTTTTCTCAAATCCCTGAAAAATTCCGAAAGTATTTCAGAACATTCTTCACCTAAAATTCCACCCTCATAAAGAGGTTTATGGTTAAAGTTCATATCAAAAAGCTGTGCTGCCGAAACGACAGCACCATTTTTTTCGTCTTTTGCTCCGAAATAAACATTTCTTATTCTTGAATTTATTATTGCACCTGCACACATAGGACAAGGCTCAAGAGTGACATACATATCACATTTCCAAAGTCTCCATCCACCAAGCTTCTGACAAGCACTGTTTATTGCCTCAATTTCAGCGTGATGTAATGCATTTTTTACTGTTTCACGACGATTTCTGCCAATACCCACAATTTCGCCGTCACAAACAACGACTGCACCAACAGGTACTTCACCTTCCTCTGCAGATTCTTTTGCAAGAGAAAGAGCATATTTCATAAACTCAATCTTTTCCATAATCAAAAACTAATATTGCTTAAGGTTATAAGTCCTAAAAGTATAAATGAAACGATTGCAGGACCGTTTTTAAGCGCTGCAGTCACTTTTTCACCTACTGTCAATGTGCTGTTATTGTTAACCCAACTCATTTTATACTTTATTTTTATAAGGTTCACAACGCCAACTATTCCGCAAACTGTAAAACATATTAGCATAACTCCTGTTACAATTGCTGAAGCACCTTCACCTATATTATCATTGACACTCAACACAATAACTGAATACAGATTGTTGATAAAATGAAGAACAATTGGCGGCCAGAGACTTCCGGTTGCAACAGCAAGATAACCCAAAAGAAGCCCTCCGATAATAGTATATGGAATCTGTACCATATTTCCGTGCATTACAGCAAACAGTAAAGCGGATGCTACAATTGCAAATTTATCACCATATTTTCTTAATGGCTGCATTACAATTCCGCGTATAACAGTTTCCTCAACAATAGCAGGAATGACGGCAACACTGAAAATACCCAATAAAGTTTCCTTAGCACCTTCAAGAGACATATCACTTACGCTTGAAGTGAATTCAATTCCTATTATTTCCTGAAGAAATGATGAAACAAAATTAATTGCAACCGCACTTAAAATCATTAACGGCAGCGATACCATAGTAAGGTTTTTTGCAACTTCTCTGTTATGGGTTGTACCAAACGGTAATTCCTCTGCAACCTTCTCTTTTCTCTGTATTAAGTGGAGTATAAGGAAAGGAACACCAATGGAGCTTAATGAAAGTAAAATATCAAAAGCCAGCATCGGTAATGTTTCGTTGTAAATCTTATTTATTGACGGATATACCCACGAAATACCGACAATTGCAAATGATAAAGCATACGAAATCAGCACATACATAATAACCGCAAGAAAACATCTTTTGCTGATTTTTCTTATTTTCTCTTTTTCCTGTTCCTTCTGCATAAATTTCAGATATTGTTCATTGTACATTTCTGCAGAATATGAATATCCATTTGCCCATCCGCCAAACTGACCGTTCTGATTAAAATTATTATTCATTTTTTACGCACCTTTAGTCAGTTGTCTTTTTTGACACATAACCGCCTAAAACGGTTATTGCTGTCTTTCTGTTATCATCTAATTTAATATTTGTATCACCATAAAGCTCAAGCTGAAGCTTCTGTGCACAGAGAGGATAGTCAACAACCCAAATCCACGCAGTTGACCTTGAATTATAGCCATATCTTGCATCAGGAGTAGGCATTGTTATTTGTGAAATTTCAAAATTCGGCCAACCGTCTGTAACTGCTTTTGCCGCATAGGAGAAAATTGCTTTTCTGCTTATATTTGTTCTCACATTTGCAAGAATAACATCAGCCACAGCATTAATTTCTGAAAGAGTTGCTCCCTTACAGCTTTCAATAAGTGCAGTGATAACCTGTCTTTGACGGGCAACTCGGCTTACATCACCGTTTGCATCTGAATATCTTACTCGACTGAAGCGTAATGCCTGTTGTCCGTCTAAAAGAATATTATTTCCACTGGGAAAACCTTGTCCTAAGAAATCTGCAACATAAGCGGGAACATCAACTCTCACGCCTCCAAGTACGTCAATAACATGTACGAAAGAGTCAAAGTCAACCATTACATATCCGTCAATCTCAATTTTAAAATTATTTTCAATTGTTTCAACAAGATATCCGGGACCACCGTTGGCACAAGCAGCGTTGAGCTTTGCATACCTGTCAAACTGGTCCATATAAGTATAGCTGTCTCGCATAAATGACACAAGCTTTATGGTCTGTTTTATAGGGTTAATAGACACGAGCATCATAACATCAGTATTACCCTTGTCAGTAACATTTGACCTGGTTGGATCCTTAGCCGAAGCGTCACTGCCTATAAGGAGAATGTTAAGAATATCTTGATTTGTCATTTTTTCTCCGCCATTGATTGCCCAGTTTTTTAAAATTTCTTTAAAATCCTTTCCTGTGGCATCATCAATTTCACCGAAATCAAGACTATCTTCTTCTGCTTCAACAAATTCCTGATTTGGATCGATTGTAGTACTTTCATCATCGATATTAATCAAGCTGAATTTGTGTCCTACAAATCCTGCAACACCAATCACCATTACAAGAAATATAATGAAAAACGGAAGTAGAATTATCAGGAATTTCCTCTTTTTCTTTTTTTCTTTCACAGGAGCTTCTGTTGCCTCTGTCACATTTACGTTCTCACTATCCATATATATCCTACCTTTCACCAGTAGTATGAATTATTCCTCTGTACCCTCTGTTACTTCAGCTGTCTCCGTATTTTCAGCTTCTTCCTCATGCTCAGCAAGAGAAATTGTAACAACCTTTTCGCCTTCCTTAGTCTTCATAAGTATAACACCCTTTGACGGTCTGTTACATTCACGAACCTGTTCCGCTGGAAGACGGATAATAATACCGTCAGAAGAAATCATAATAATATCCTGATTTTCCTCTACCATTTCAATAGCACAAACCTCACCATACTGTTCAGTATGATAGTTTGTAAGACCCTTACCGCCACGGTTCTGAACACGATAGTTTGAAACATCACTTCGTCTTCCGTAACCTTTTTCGCTGATTGTAAGAACTTTACCTTCATTGCCGAAAATAACCATTCCCACAACTTCGTCATTTTCAGCAAGAGTAATAGCACGAACACCACGAGCAGTTCTGCCGATAGCTCTTGCATCATTTTCGTTGAAGCAGATACTCATACCCTTACGAGTAGCAACCATAAGATTCTGTTCACCGTCAGTAAGCTTAACCCAACGAAGCTCATCACCCTCATCAAGATTAATTGCAATAATACCACTCTTACGGATATTCTTATATGCATCAAGCTCTGTTCTCTTGATAACACCGTTCTTTGTAGCCATACAAAGATAATATTTATCTTCTCCAAAATCAGGTACACGAAGCATTGCTGTAACTTTTTCGTCAGCAGTAATCGGTAGAATATTAACGATATTCATACCTTTGCTTGTACGGGTACCTTCAGGAATTTCATAACCTTTAAGTCGGTACATTTTACCTTCTGAAGTAAAGAAAAGAATATAATCGTGAGATGAACAGATAAACATACTTTCAGCATAATCCTCTTCACGACGACTCATACCCTTGATGCCCTTACCGCCACGACGTTGAACCTGATAAGTTTCAACAGGCTGACGCTTGATGTAACCCATCTTTGTAAGAGTAAATACGCAATCTTCTTCAGCAATAAGGTCTTCAATATCAACCTCACCGAGAATATTTGAAATTTCAGTTCTTCTCTCATCACTGAATTTTTTGCCGATAACTGAAAGTTCTTCCTTAAGAATTTCTTTAACCTTTGTTTCTGAACCGAGAATTTCAAGATACTCTGCAATTTTTGCTCGGAGTTCATCACGCTCTGCGATAATCTTCTGAATTTCAAGACCTGCAAGCTGTCCGAGACGGAATGCCACGATAGCGGTTGCCTGTGGGTCATCGAAATCGAATTTTTCCATAATTGCAATTTTAGCTTCTGCCTGACCGCCTTTACAAGCACGGATTGTTGCAATAATTTCATCAACAATATCAATAGCACGTGCAAGACCTTCAAGAATATGCTCTCTTGCCTGTGCTTTATTAAGGTCAAACTGTGTTCTTCTTGTGATAACTTCACACTGGAACTTAATATACTCTTCAATAATCTGCTTTAGAGTAAGAACTTTTGGTTCACCATTTACAAGAGCCAGCTGAATAATACCATAAGAAATCTGAAGCTGAGTCATCTGATAAAGCTGATTGAGAATAACCTGAGGGTTAGCATCACGCTTAAGGTCAATGACAATTCTCATACCACCGCCACGCTTTGATGAGTAGTCGTTGATATCAGAAAGACCTTCAATTCTCTTTTCTTTATGTAAATCTGCAATTGATTCAATAAGACGAGCCTTATTTACCTGATAAGGAAGTTCAGTAATTATAATTTGAAATCTTCCGTTTCTCTCATTTTCAACTATTTCTGCACGACCACGAAGTGCTATTTTACCGCGACCTGTAGCATAAGCAGCACGGATACCTGCACGACCCATAATAATACCACTTGTTGGGAAATCAGGTCCTTTGATATGCTCCATAATTTCATCAAGCTCTGCTTCAGGATTATCAATTACACAGCAGATACCGTCAACTAATTCTCCAAGATTATGTGGCGGAATATTTGTTGCCATACCAACAGCAATACCGGTTGAACCATTTGCCAAAAGATTTGGATATCTTGACGGAAGAACTGTTGGTTCTTTAAGACGGTCATCGTAGTTAGTTGTGAAATCAACTGTATCCTTATCAATATTTGTGAGCATTTCAAGAGCAATTTTGCTCATTCTTGACTCTGTATAACGATATGCAGCAGGTGGGTCACCGTCAACTGAACCAAAGTTACCGTGACCGTCAACAAGAACATATCTCATTGAGAAATCCTGTGCAAGACGAACCATTGCATCATAAACAGATGCGTCACCGTGTGGATGGTATCTACCAAGAACTGAACCGACAGTATCGGCACACTTACGATGTGGCTTGTCAGGATAAAGTGAATTTTCGTACATTGTATAAAGAATTCTTCTGTGAACAGGTTTTAAACCATCACGTACATCAGGAAGAGCTCGTGATGTAATAACAGACATTGAGTAGTTAAGGAAAGATGTTCTCATTTCCTTGTTAATCTCAACATTTATAATATTCTGTTCTTCAAGTGGTGTATAGCCACCTAAATTTTGATTGTTAGCTTTACTCATTTTCTTACCTCTATTTTTCTAACTCTGTAACTTAAATGTCAAGATTTTGTACATACTTTGCATTTTTCTCAATAAACTCACGACGAGGTTCAACCTTATCACCCATAAGAATTGAGAATGTTTCGTCTGCTTCCATAGCATCTTCAAGTGTTACTCGAAGCATTGTACGAGTTGCAGGGTCCATTGTTGTTTCCCACAGCTGTTCAGGGTCCATTTCACCAAGACCTTTATATCGCTGAATATCACAATTTGAGCCCATTTCTTCAATAAATGCATCTCTTTGTTCATCAGAGAAAGCATATTCATGCCGTTTACCTTTACTCACCTTGAAAAGTGGTGGTTGAGCAATATAAATATAGCCTTCTTCAATCAAATCATTCATATATCTGAAGAAGAATGTAAGAAGAAGTGTTCTGATATGTTGACCGTCAACGTCGGCATCGGCCATAATAACGATTTTATGATAACGAAGTTTTTCGATATTAAATTCTTCACCGATACCTGTACCGAGAGCTGTAACAACAGGTGTCAGCTTATCGTTACCGATAACCTTATCAATTCTTGCTTTTTCAACGTTAAGCATTTTACCCCAAAGAGGAAGAATTGCCTGAATTCTGTTATCTCTGCCTTCTTTTGCAGAACCACCCGCAGAGTCTCCTTCGACGATAAAAATTTCTGTGTTTTCAGGGTTTTTATCGATACAGTCAGCAAGTTTACCGGGAAGTGAATTTCCTTCAAGTGCTGATTTTCTTCTTGCACTGTCTCTTGCTTTTCTTGCAGCCTCACGAGCACGTGATGCATCAAGGGCTTTATTGAAGATTGCCTTTGCAGCTTGCGGATTTTCTTCAAAATATGTCATCATCTTATCGTAAATCATTTTTGATACGATAGTCTGCATTTCTGTATTTCCAAGCTTACCCTTTGTCTGTCCTTCAAACTCTGCTTCTGTGAGCTTTACGCTTATAACTGCTGTAAGACCCTCACGAACATCATCACCTGAAAGATTTTTATCATTATCTTTAAGTAACTTAAACTTTCTTCCGTATTCATTAAATACACGAGTAAGTGCTGTTTTAAAACCGTTTTCGTGAGTACCGCCGTCGATTGTACGAACACCGTTAGCAAAGCTTAAGATAATTTCATTATATCCGTCATTATATGAAATTGAAACTTCTGCACTTCTGTCATCTTTAACTGTTGTAAAGTGCATAATTTCATCAACAACAGGTGTAAGACCTCTGCTTGTATTGATATAATCAACGAAAGACTTAATACCACCCTCATAACAGAAATTTTCTTCAACTATATTTTCAGGGTCACGCTTATCTGTAAGAGTGATTGAAAGACCTGCATTTAAGAATGCCTGTTCACGAAGTCTTCTCTGTAACGTTTCATATTCATAAACAGTTGTTTCTGTGAAAATTTCAGGGTCTGCTTTAAACTTAATAAATGTACCTGTTAAATCAGTATCACCTACAACTTCAAGGTCTGTTGCAATATTACCACGTTCAAATCTTTGACGGTGAATATGTCCGTTCTGGCTGACTTCAACCTCAAACCATTCTGAAAGAGCATTTACAACTGATGAACCAACACCGTGCAAACCGCCTGATACCTTATATCCGCTACCGCCGAACTTACCACCTGCGTGAAGAACTGTAAGAACAACCGTAACAGCAGGGAGTCCTTGCTGTTCATTGATACCGACAGGAATACCACGACCGTTGTCACGAACTGTGATAATATCGTCAGGTAAAATTTCTACTTCAATATGTGTACAATATCCTGCAAGTGCTTCGTCAATTGAGTTATCTACAATTTCATAAACCAGGTGATGAAGTCCCTTTGGTCCTGTTGAACCGATGTACATACCCGGACGCTTTCTAACAGCTTCAAGTCCTTCAAGTACCTGAATAGCAGAGGCATCATAAGTTTCAGTTACAACCGTATCCATAACCTCTTCTTCAATTTGATTTTTTATCTGCTCGCTCATTTTTTTCCTCCGTCAAATATTTTGACTTTTTATTCTTTTAAAAATTGTTGATGTGTTAAGTGGTGAAATATAAATTTCTTTTTTATCATTTTTTGTGGTAACAATAAATGATTTTGGCAGCTCTTCAATGGAAACTGTTATACATTCACCGTCTTTTGCTGATTTATTTATATATTCTCGCGTGGATTTAGAAACAGTTGTATTATCAAGGTCAAAAATACCTAAAATATCTTTATCTTTTATTAAAAGCTCTGTTCCTATGTTTATATACATTAATCCACCGCTTTTCCGTTTTCTATTTTTATTACTTTTCCTGCACAAAGTCTTGATATAGTTTCTTTTTCACAGCATGTAATAAAAACCTGTTTTCCTGTCATTTTATTCAATATGTAATTCTGTCTTGTACTGTCAAGCTCACTCATTACATCATCAAGTAAAATTATAGGGTGTTCACCTTTTAAATCCTTAATTATTTCTGCTTCACCAAGTTTTAATGCAAGAGAAGCACTTCTCTGCTGTCCCTGTGAGCCAAATTTTCTTGCGGAAATACCATTTATTAAAATCTCAATATCATCACGATGAGGACCACTCGTTGTATTTTTTAAATATAAATCATTAGGACGGTTTTTTTTCATCGTTTCATAATATTTTTCTGCAATGCTATTTTTATCTTCACTTTCATATCTGACATTACTTAAATATTTGATTGAAAGTTCTTCTTTTTCCCCGGAAATTCCTCTGTAAATTTCAGTAGCTTTCTTTTGAAGCTTTTTTATATATTCAATTCTGTCCGATATAACATCTGCACCTGCAAATGAAATTTTTTCATCCCATATATCAAGTGTATCAAGAAGTGACGGATTTTCCGCAGCATTTTTCAAAAGTGCATTTTTTTGCTGAATAAGGTGATTAAAATACATAAGCTTTTTCGCATACATATTATCAATCTGACTTATTGCAGTATCTATAAATTTTCTTCTGTTTAACGGCCCATCCTTTATAAGTGATAAATGAATTGGTGAAAATACAACACTATAATATTTTCCGATAAGTTCTCTTGGTGAAGATAAACTTATTCCGTTAAGACTTGCAGTTCTTTTCTTTTCAATACAAACAGATGCTTTATTATCTCTTATTTCTGTTTCAAATTCTATTGAAATTTTTGAATTTTCTTCATTAAACTGAACAAGCTCACTGTCTTTCGCATTTCTGAAGCTTTTACATCCTGTAAAAAGCCAAATTGCCTCTAATAAGTTTGTTTTTCCCTGACCGTTCTGGCCATATATTACATTTATCTCATTATGAGGTTTGATTTCCATAAACTCAATATTACGGAAATTCTCAATCTTTATATTTTTTATATACATCAGTTAACCTCATATATAACATTGTCAAATTCTACACAGTCACCCTTACGTATTTTTTTTCCGCGTGCTGTACATATTTCACTATTTACTTTAACTTCACTTTCCTGTATTACAATTTTTGCATGACCACCTGTCATAACTGCATTACACAGCTTTAAAAGTGAATCAAGTCTTATAAAATCACTGTCAATATTTATTTGACGATGTTCTTTTTTCTTAATATGAGCTGTAATTTTTTTCATATTAGTTCATCCTTACAGGTAATACCATAAACAAGAAGCTTCTTTCATAAATGAGAGAATTATCATCGTCAGGTACAATAATAATTGGTGAAACAGAACCGTTAAGTCTTAATGTTATTTCATCTGTATCACAAACTTTGAGTGCATCAAGAAGATATTTATTATTAAAACCGATTTCTACTCTTTCACCCTGAATATCTGCAAGAAGTCTGTCATTAGCAGTACCAAGTGCAGTTGTACTTGATATTCTTATTGATTCTTCATCAAAAATACATCTTATATAACTCTTGATTCTTTCAGTAATGATAAGTGATGTTCTTTCAATACTGCTTATAATTTTTCTTGTATTTACCTTAACTTCTGTTTTTGCTGTTGTCGGAATAGCACTCTTATAGCTTAAGAATTCACCTTCTAAAAGACGAGAAACTATATAATAATTTCCACATTCAAACATAATATGACGAGAAGCAACAATCATCGAAACAGTTTCATCACCGTCACCTGCAAGCTTCATAATTTCATTAAGTGTCTTTTTAGGAATAATGAAATTCTTTTCGTCACCTACATAATCAATTTTTTCATTTCTTATAGCAAGCTTATATCCGTCAACAGCTACAAGTCTTATATTTTCTGATGATATTTCAAATCTTACACCTGTATGTACAATCTTTGCACCGTTATCTGCTGTAGCAAAAATTGTCTTTTTAATCATATCCTTTAAAATTTCACCTTTTACAACTATTGGGAAACCTCCGGATACTGTTGGTAATTCAGGATATTCCTCTTCTGAAAATCCGGTAATTGAAAATTCAGAATCACCACTTTTAATTTTACAAATAAGTCTTTCATCACTTTCAATTGAAACAAATTCATCAGGAACATTTCTTAAAATATCACAAAGAATTTTTGCATTTAAAATAATACTGCCTGTTTGCTCAACTCTTCCCTGAACAGAAGTTATTATTCCCATTTCAAGGTCATAGCCGGTAAGCATAATCTTATCACTTTCAGCTTTTATAAGAATACCTTCAATTGTAGGAAGGTTTGTTGATTTAGATGAAGTTGCTCTTTGAACATTCATACAAGCTTCGCTTAAAATTTGTGAAGAACATGTAAATTTCATAATCATTCTCCTTTTTTATTAAAATAAAGAAATATAAAGAATAGTTTTAGTATTAGAGTGTGTCTGAATTGTCGAAAACTCTTGATTCCCTTGAATTTCCAAGGAAAAATCAATAAATTACCAATGTCAAAACTTTTTAACAAGCTGTTTAAAATAAAGTTAAAATCTAACTTGTCAAAAACCTGCTTGTTGAAAACTTGAAAACTGTCGAAAGTTTAGTCATTAATATTCTTAATTATGTCATTGATTAAATTTTTATATTTAGAATCAGATGCCATTTTGTGCTGAACATTTTTCAGAGAGCTGTTAACGGTAGAATGATTTCTTCCAAAAACCTTACCAACCTCTTCCTGAGAAAGATTAGTAATTTCTCTTATTATGTACATAGCAGCCTGTCTTGCACTATTAATATTTGCGTCACGCTTTTCACTCTTAATCTGTTCAGTGGTAACTCCAAAGGTAAATGAAACTTTTTCAAGAATGTTTTCGATTACTACTCCAACAGGCTGACTTGTAATAAGAATATCCTTTAAAATATCCTTTGCAATCTCAACTGTAGGAGTAACATTATTAAATGTACAGTAAGCATATATATTTTTTACTGCAGAGCCCATCTGACGTACATTACTTTTGATATTTTCAGCAATAAAGCTGCAAACATCATCAGGTAATTCAAATCTTAACTGATTTGCTTTATCTTTTATGATAGCAACTCTTGTTTCAAAATCAGGTGGCTGAATATCACAAAGAAGACCGCTTTCAAATCTTGTTTTAAGTCTGTCTTCAATTTTTGGAATAGCACTTGGTGGTTTATCAGAAGTAAGAACAATTTGTTTTCCTGCTTCAATTAATGTATTGAAGGTGTGAAAAATTTCTTCTTCTGTCTGAGTTCTGCCTGCAATCATCTGAATATCATCAATAAGCAATGCATCACAAGTTCTGTATTTTTGATGCAAATCGTGAGTTGTTTTAGTCTGAATTGCAAAATATAATTCATTGGTAATATTTTCGCTTGTTGTAAAAACAATGTTTGCATCAGGATTTTTACTTTTAAGCTTTTCAATAATTGCATTCAAAAGGTGAGTTTTACCAAGTCCGGAATTACCGTAAATAAACAAAGGATTAAAAACAGAACCCGGAGTTTCAGAAACACGCATTGAAGCGGTATATGCAAATTTATTTGAGGGACCGACTACAAAGTTATTAAATGTAAGCTTTGCGTTATCAACAGTAGATGAAATTAAAGAATTATTAGTATTTACTTCATCATTTTCCTTTGGAATATTTTCTAAAGGAATAAATTCAACTTCAACATTAAAGCCTATAACATTAAAAAATGCTTCTTCTATAAGACTTTTATATTTTGAAATAAGAAGTTCAATTTTGAATTGAGGTGCAGCAATAATAACACGTTCAGCTTCAATTTTGATAAGCTTAAGAGGTTCAATCCATATATTGAAAGCAAGTGTATTCATACTTTCACGACAAAACCCGAGGACAGCATCCCAAAATTCTGAGTAAGAATTCATTATAAAAAATCCTTTCTGAAAAATAATAAGAAAAAAAGTAAGATTATGCTTATTTCACTAAAAATGGCTTTATTTAAGCTTTTGCCTCTTTAAAGGTGTAGTAACTCATTTTTATACATAATACATTCTAACACACTTCTAAAAGAAATTCAATAAAAAATATAAATAAATATACCTATATTATATATATAATAATTAGCAATTTTTTGGTAAAAAAGGAAGAAAAAAATAAAAAAAGAAATTTTTAAATGGTAAAAAACTAAAAATAACACAACATATTGTTGAAAATTAATTTTAAATCATAAAAAAACGGAAGATATTGAAAAAATCATAAAAAAAATTTAAGTTGACAATTTGACAAAATTTTTATATAATGGCTACTCGCAGATATTTTTACAATGTGTGACTAAAATTTATGAAACGGAGGAGTAGTAATGAAAAGAACTTATCAGCCAAAGAAGCGTCATCGCAAGATGGAGCACGGCTTCCGTAAGAGAATGTCTGACAGAAACGGCAGAAAGGTACTTGCTCGCAGAAGAGCTAAGGGCAGAAAGCAGTTGACATATTAATTTGTCAGTTGGGTAAAAATGTTGAAACAGACAGTAACAATTAAAAGCAACTGTGATTTCCGCAGAGTTTACGGCAAAGGAAAATCATTTCAAGGTCCTGCACTGGTTTCTTATGTTTTAAAAAACCGTGCGGGAATTTGTCGTATAGGAATAACTACATCAAAAAAAACAGGTAATGCTGTTGAGCGTAACAGGTCAAGACGTGTTATCAGGGCAGCATACAGTATGATTGAAGAAAAAATAAGCGGAAATTATGATTTTGTTTTTGTAGCAAGGTCAAAAACAAAGTATGTAAAAAGCACACAATTAGCCGAAGTAATGCTTTTACAATTAAAACAAGCAGGAGTTATAGATGAAGAAGCTGATAATTAACTCAATCAGATTTTATCAAAGAAAAATATCTCCGTTATTCGGTCCGCGCTGTCGTTATTATCCAACCTGCTCACACTATGCTGTTGAAGCAGTTGAAAGATTTGGAGCGATTAAAGGCTCCATTCTTGCTGTATTAAGACTTTTACGGTGTAATCCTTTATTTCCGGGTGGGTATGACCCGGTTCCCGTGAAAAAGGAAAAAAAGAAAAAAGACTAAAAAGTGGTCCCTAAAATTTTCGGAGGACAAAATGGATTTTATCAGAGAAATATTTTCAATCCCATTTGGTTATCTCATAGGATTTTTCTATGAACTCAGTGATAACTACATTTTATCTTTGTTGCTAATGACAATTTGCGTTAAGCTTATCTTACTTCCGTCCTCGATAAAGCAACAAAAGGGTATGGTTAAGACCCAGAGAATGCAACCAAAAATTAAAAGAATAAGAGAAAAATATGCTAATAACCAGCAGAAAATGAATGAGGCTATGAATGAGCTTTATGCTAAAGAAGGCTATTCATCCATGACCGGTGGTTGTTCAGGTATGCTTATTCAGTTTCCAATTATGATGGGTGTTTATTTTGTAAACTACAAAATTCTTGATTATGTTCTTAAAGTTCCGGATGAAGCACTTAACATTATTAAAGAAGCAGTTCGTGCATTACCGGAAGATGTAATTGGAAAAGTATCAAATCTTGAGTATCAGATTGAATTACTTGCAATTCAGCATTTTGATAAGCTTGATTTAACAGGAGTACCTGCAGAAGTTATAACCAAAATTCAATTATTTAAAGATAACTTTAATCTTTTTGGTGTTGACCTTTCAAGAACTCCATCAACAGATATGGGTTGGGATTTGTTGTGGCTTATTCCTATCCTTACAGGTGTAACTTCACTTATGATGGGTGTTTATACCTGGTTAAGACAGAAGAAAACTAACCCTGAAATGGCAAAGAATCCATCAATGGGTTGTATGTCACTTATGACACCTGCAATGAGTATTTATTTCTCATTCCTTTTCCCTGCAAGCGTTGGTGTGTACATTATCCTTTCAAGCTTCCTTTCATTCATTCAGATGATTGTAACGAATAAGGTTATGTCACCAAAGAAATTACTTGCAAAGCAGATGGTTGATGAAACAATTAATCGTCGAGCAAGAGAAAAAGTACTTAAGAATGTATCAGAAAAGAAAAACGAAAACAACTGAGGTAAAAATATATGATTAAAGAGGCAATCGGAACCGGTACTACGGTTGACGAGGCAAAGGCTGCTGCTATGCTTGAGCTTGGCTTAAGTGACTTTGATGAGTTTGTTGTTGAAGTTGTTCAGACTCCGACAAAGAAAATTCTCGGTCTTTTCGGTGGCAACCCTGCAAAGGTGAAGGTTTCAGTTAATGTTCCTGACCCAAAACCTGAGAAAAAACAGAATAAATCAAATAATAATAACAAAAAACAGGACAAAAAGCCTGAAAAGAAAGTTGAAAAAAAGGTTGAGAAAAAGCCTGAACCTAAAAAACAGGAAGTAAAAGCTCCTGTTAAGGAAGAAAAGGCAGAAGAAGCAGAATTGCTTCCTACAAACCTTTATGGAAAAACAGCTGAATATATCGAATCTATTGTTAAGTCACTTGGTATGACTGAATGTACAATCACAGAAAAATCAAATGATGAGGAGATTTCATTTGAACTTGATTGCGGTGAAGATTACGGTATTATTATCGGTAAGCGTGGAGAAACACTGGATGCTATCCAGTATCTTGCAAGAATGGTTGCAAACAAAGGAAATTCAAGTTATAAGAGAGTTTCAATAAATGTTGGCAATTATCGTGCAAAGAGAGAAGAAACTCTCAGAATTCTTGCAAGAAAAACAGCAACTAAAGCTGTTCGTCAGGGAAGAAATATATCTCTTGAACCAATGAACCCTTATGAAAGAAGAATTATTCATACAGCAGTTCAGGAAGTTGAGGGAGCAACATCACATTCAATCGGCTCAAACCTTGACAGAAGAGTTGTAATTTCTCCTGTTGACGGTGCAAAGCATAACAGCGGAAGAAACAACAGAAACGGTGGCAGAAGAGAAAAGAGAGAAGCATATAAGCCTGAAATTTCTCCTGACAGAGCACCAAAGAGCGATATTGTCGGCTCATCACTTTACGGAAAAGTAGAAATCCGTTCAGCAAAAACAGAAGAATAAATTAAGGTAGGGCGGGGGCTTGCTCCCGCCGTATTTTTTTATTAGGGTTGATATTATGGAATATTTTGCAAAAGAATATGATATAGCAGTTATAGGTGCAGGACATGCAGGTATAGAAGCAGCATTAGCTTCTGCACGTCTTGGTGCATCAACAGTAATATTCACTATCAACATGGATTGGGTTGGTAATATGCCCTGTAACCCGTCAATAGGTGGAACATCAAAAGGACATCTTGTTCGTGAAATTGATGCTCTTGGCGGCGAAATGGGAAAGGCTGCTGACAAAAATTCAATACAGACAAGAATGCTTAATCGAGGAAAAGGTCCTGCTGTACATTCATTGAGAGCACAGATTGACCGTCGTGAGTATTCAAAATATATGAAACATACTCTTGAATTACAGGAAAACCTTGATATGAAACAAGCTGAAATTGTTGACTTGTATAAAGAGAATGAAATATTCTGTCTTAAGACACAGTTGGATGCTATATATAAAGCAAAAGCTGTAATTCTTGCAACAGGAACATTTTTAGGTGGCAAAATATATATCGGTGATGTTTCCTATGAAAGTGGCCCTGACGGAATGTTTGCCGCAACAAAGCTTTCAGAAGCTCTTTATAAACTGAATATTCCGTTAAGAAGATTTAAAACGGGCACACCATCACGAGTAAACAGACGAAGTGTTGATTTTACTGATTTGGAAATTCAATATGGTGATGAACAGATTATTCCGTTTTCTTATGAAACAAAGGAATTACCTGAAAATAAAGAGGTTTGTCACATTACATATACAAATGAAGAAACGAAAAAAATTATACTTGACAATATTCACCGCTCCCCTCTTTATTCAGGAAAAATCGAAGGAGTAGGGCCAAGATATTGTCCAAGCATTGAAGATAAAATTGTAAGATTTGAAGAAAAAGAAAGACATCAGCTTTTCATTGAGCCTTGCGGACTTGATACAGAAGAGCTTTATCTTCAAGGTATGTCATCATCATTACCTGAAGATGTTCAGTTAAAATTTCTGAAATCCATCAAAGGTTTAGAAAATGTTGAGGTTATGCGAACAGCCTACGCCATTGAATATGACTGTGTTGACCCGTTGGCATTGAAAGCTTCTCTTGAATTCAATGAAATTCCGGGACTTTTCGGAGCAGGTCAGTTCAACGGTTCTTCAGGTTATGAGGAAGCCGCAGCACAAGGACTTATTGCCGGTGTTAATGCTGTCAGAAAAATTCAGGGTAAAGAGCCGTTTATTCTTGACAGAGCAAGCTCATACATAGGCACATTAATTGACGACCTTGTTACAAAGGGCTGCTCTGACCCGTACAGAATGATGACTTCACGAAGCGAATACAGACTTTTACTCCGCCAAGACAATGCTGACATCCGACTTACCGATTACGGTTATGAAATAGGTCTTATCAGTGAAGAAAGATATGCAAGGTTTAAAAATAAGCTTGAGCTTATAAAACAAGAGCGTGAAAGAGTAGAGTCAGTTACTATACCTCCATCAGCAGAAATCAATGAGGTTCTTGTTTCACGTGAAACAGCACCAATGAAAACAGGCATCAGATTGGCAGAGCTTATTAAAAGACCACAGCTTGATTATGAGTGCCTTGCACCTTATGATAAAACAAGACCTGAATTACCTGCAGATGTTTTTGAACAAGTTGAAATTGACCTTAAATATGAGGGATATATTAAACGTCAGCAGGCAAAAGTTGATGAAATGAGAAGACTTGAGGTCAAGAAAATCCCTGAAGATTTGGATTATGATGATGTTTATTCACTTCGTCTTGAGGCAAGAGAAAAGCTTAAAAAAGTAAGACCTGAAAGTGTAGGACAAGCTTCCCGTATCAGTGGTGTGTCCCCTTCTGATATTTCAGTTTTGCTTATGCATCTTTCAAAAAAATAAATTCGTAGAGGTTTTATATGCTTAATAAAGAACTTTTTTATGAAACGATAAAATCATTTGATATAAATGTTGACGATTCTACATTTGCTCGACTTGATAAATATGCAGAAATGCTTATAGAAACTAACAAAAGCTTTAATCTTACTGCAATTAAAGAGCCTGACGATGTCACAGTAAAGCACTTTGCAGATTGTCTTGCAATTTTCAAATATATCGATATACCTGAAAATGCAAAAATCATTGATGTAGGTACAGGTGCAGGATTTCCCGGACTTGTATTAAAGCTTTTCAGACCTGATATTCAGATGACATTTCTGGACAGTACAAAGAAAAAGTTAGGTTTTATTGAAAATGTTCTCAATGAATGTGGTGTTCAGGGCGAAATTCTTCATTTAAGAGCAGAAGAAGCTGCTCGGCTTTCAAAATACCGAGAAAGCTTTGACTTTGCAACTGCTCGTGCTGTTGCAGCATTACCTGTTCTCTCCGAGTATTGTCTTCCGTTTGTAAAGGTTGGCGGAACATTTATTTCAATGAAATCTGCTGACAGTAACGAAGAAATAAGTGAAGGCAAAAAGTCAATCAGCATTCTTGGTGGTGCAATTGAGGAAAATATTGTGTTTGATTTAGTCGAAAATATGCCTCGCAGAATTATTAAGATTAAAAAAATTTCGCAAACTCCGACAAAGTATCCTCGGCCGTCTGCACAAATCTCCAAAAAACCAATTAAATAATGACGAAAACCGTTGATATGTAAGGGTTTTCGGTGAACGGATTTTCTTTACAAATGACCTTCGTAGTGCTATGATTTACTCAAGGACAAGCACTGCGGAGGTTTTGATTTTATGAGAAAGCACAGCTTTGATAAAAAAACAGAAAATAAAGTATATCAGATTTCTCAAGCCGAAATTCTCCCAAATCCAAACCAACCGAGAAGACGGTTTGATTATGACGAGCTTGAGGGCCTTGCACAAAGTATTCGTGCTAACGGTGTTTTACAACCTTTATTGGTAAGACAGCTTGAAAACGGAAAATTTGAGCTTATTGCCGGTGAACGAAGACTTCGTGCAGCAAGACTTATAGGACTTACTAAAGTTCCTTGTATAATTAATGATATATCTGAGTCAGACTCTGCGGTGTTTGCTGTTATAGAAAATCTTCAAAGACAAAATCTTGATTATTTTGAAGAAGCGGAAGCATTGGCAATTCTTATAACTGATTACAGAATGAGTCAGGAGGAGCTTTGTAAAAAGCTTGGAAAAGCGCAATCAACCATTTCAAATAAATTAAGGCTTTTAAAGCTTAATGAGGAAATGAGATACAAAATATCACGAGCAGGTCTTTCAGAAAGACATGCGAGAGCGTTGTTGACATTGACTGATGAAGTTCAAAGAGCAAGAGCATTGGCAATAATTATTGACAGACATCTGACTGTCAGCGAAAGCGAAATGCTTATTGAACAGATGCTTCGTAAGAAGGAAGCACCAAAAAGACAGATGCTCAAGGGATTTAAAGATATTCGCATTTTCATAAATACTCTCAATAATGCAGTTGATACTATTCGACGTGCGGGAATTGATGCAGACTCAGTAAAAACCGAAACAGATGAGTATGTGGAATACATTGTCCGTATTCCGAAATTAGAAGACAGACCATTGGCAAGCGGTCAATAATTAATTCTGTCATACTACGGTAAAACCACTTATATCCCCCGATATAAAGTGATTTTATAAATGTGGCGAAAGCCACTCCATATCCTTCTCTTTCACACCCCACATCCACAGCGAAAGGCTCCTCGTAAGAGGGGTCTTTTGCTGCGTTTATAAGGGGATTTTGGCATTCATAAATTATAACTTGCATTTTTTGTCGAAGTATGGTATAATGACAGGACTTTTTGCGTAAAAAAGCTGTTGATCAAACCAAAGTCACAATTTTAGTGATTAATTGAAAGGTGATATTTTGAAAAAACTCATTTCTGTATTCCTTGCTACTGTTATGTTAGCATCAAGCGTTATTATGGCATTTGCAAAGCCTGTACTCAGAGGAGACACAAATAATGACGGTGATCTTTCTGCAAGAGATGCTCGTAATATTCTTTTATATGTAGTAGGAAAAAAGACAATTGAAGAAAGCGAAAGAGAGTTGTATGATACAGATGGCAGCGGGATTATAACTGCTTTGGATTCAAGGAAGGTGTTGCGAATGGTGGCAGGGCTTGATGAAATCCCTACGGAGGAACCAACAACAGAAGCTCCTGAAGCTGAAGAGCCGACAACACAGCCTCCTGAGACTGACGAACCGACTACTGAGACTCCGCAGCCTGAGAAGATTACAGAGGAAGAACGGATGATGAGACTTCTTGAGAGTAAATTCCTTGAGCTTGTTAATGAAGAAAGAACAAAAGTCGGTGTTCAGTCCTTAGAAGAAAATGAAATTCTCCATAAGGGTGCAAGACTCAGAGCAGTTGAATGTCTTGAGAAGTTCAGCCATACGAGACCTAACGGAGAATCTTATAAAACAATATTACAAGGTGAATTAGAATATAATTGGTTACATATTGGTGAAAATATTGCTTGGTTTTATGAAACATCATATTCATCAACAGATTGGACAAGCGTATTGTCAGACAAGGATATGATTGATTATGCAATTCATTTATTTAATCAATTCAAAGACAGCAGTGTGCATTATGAAAATATGATATACAATGACTTTACAGAGTCAGGGTTTGGTGTTGTGATTACAATAAATGAAGACGGTACATTAAAGGTAGCGTGCAGTCACCTTTTCGGTACACCTGCATAAAGAATAAGAGCGTTGAGGTTTTCTCAACGCTTTTTATGTTTCACGTGAAACATTTTAGAAAAAGATACATTGTAGAAATGTTATAAAAATGTAAAAATTATCGATTTACACTTTTAATTTATAAATTTATGTGATATACTTATGTAAAATCGGGCAAAGGGCAGAGAAAAATGCTCAATTTCATTGTTTGGAGTGGAATTATTGGCAAAGGTTGTATCAATTATTAACCAAAAAGGCGGTGTGGGAAAGACTACAACTGCCGTAAGCCTTGCAGCAGCAGTTGGTGCAAAGGGTTATAAAGTATTACTTGCAGATATTGACCCACAGGGCAATTCCACAAGTGGCTTCGGTATCAGTAAAAGAAAAATAGGTTTTTCTTCTTATGATGTTCTTGTCAAGGATATCAATGCGAATGATGCGGTTATTAAAACAGAATTTAAAAATGTAGATGTTATGCCTGCATATATCAATCTTGCAGGTGCTGAGGTTGAGCTTATTGAGATTGAAAACCGAGAAAGCCGTCTTAAAATGGCAGTAGCTCAGCTTTATGATAAATACGATTACATATTTTTTGATTGTCCTCCGTCATTGGGACTTATTACAATCAATGCATTGACAGCATCTGACACATTTTTAGTACCTGTTCAGTGCGAATTCTATGCACTTGAGGGACTTGCTCAGCTCATGGCAACCGTTCGTCAGGTTAAAAGACTCTATAATCCTCATATTGAGCTCGAGGGTGTGTTGCAGACAATGTATGACGGAAGACTCAATCTTACACAACAGGTTGTTACTGAAATCAAAAAGTTCTTTCCGAACAAGGTTTATAAAACAACAATTCCGCGAAATGTACGATTATCAGAAGCACCGTCATTTGGTGAACCAATAATATATTATGATAAGCATTCAAAGGGTGCATTGGCATATATGGATTTTGCAGAGGAATTTTTATCACAGCAGAAGCGATGAGGTGAAGGAATGGCTAAAAAAGGCGGATTAGGCAGAGGTATGGATGCTCTTTTCCTTGATAATTCAGCAACAGGTAACGAAAATAGTACTACAATGCTGAATATTAATGAGGTTGAGCCCAACAGAAATCAGCCAAGAAAAAACTTTAGCGAAACAGGTCTTGAGGAGCTTGCAAAAAGCATTAAACAGAATGGGATTATTCAGCCGATTCTTGTAAGACCAATGTCAGACGGCAGTTATCAGCTGATTGCAGGTGAGCGTCGTTGGAGAGCGGCAAGAATGGCAGGACTTCACGAAGTACCTGTTACAATAAGAGAGATGAGTGACGAGGAAGCAAGTGTCTTTGCCCTTATCGAAAATCTTCAGCGTGAGGATTTAAGTCCTGTTGAAGAGGCTGAAGGATTGAAATCGCTTATTGAATCTTACGGTTTTACTCAGGAAGAGGCTGCTGACAGAGTAGGTAAATCCAGAACAGCAGTTACAAATACATTAAGATTATTAAAACTCCCCTCACCTGTCCTTCAGATATTAGGTGATGGAAAAATTACAGCAGGTCACGCAAGAGCATTGTTAGGACTTGAGGACGAAAAGGAAATGCTGAGAATAGCACAGGCAACGGTTGCTCAGGAATTATCAGTTCGTCAGGTTGAAAAGATGGTTAAATATGCATCACAGGGCGAAAAACCAAAACCAAAGAAGCGTGACAAAAAGCGTGATAAGTATTATGATGAGGTTGAAATAGCACTCACAAATATGCTTGGCAGAAAAGTAAAAATCTTTTTATCACCGTCAGGACATAAAGGAACACTTGAATTTGAGTTCTATGGTAAAGAGGATTTAACGAAATTAGCAAAGGAATTTGATAAGTAAGGTGGAATAAAATATGTTAGATATAAAGTTTTTAAGAACCAACCCTGATGTGGTTAAGGAAAATATCAAGAAAAAGTTTCAGGACGAAAAGCTTCCTCTTGTAGATAAGGTAATTGAGCTTGATGCTGAATACAGAGCAGCAAAAGGCAGAGGCGATGAGCTTCGTGCACTCCGTAATTCAGTAAGTAAGGAAATCGGCGGACTTATGGCTCAGGGTAAGCGTGATGAAGCTGAGGTTGTTAAGCAGAAGGTCAAGGATATGGCAGATGAGCTTGCTGCACTTCAGGTTAAGGAGGGCGAATTAGAGGCAGAAATCCGTAAGATTATGCTTGTAATTCCAAATATTATTGACGAAAGCGTTCCGATTGGTAAGGACGACAGCGAAAATGTTGAAATTCAGCGTTATGGTGAGCCTGTAACACCTGATTATGAAGTTCCGTATCACGTTGATATCATGGAAAACCTCAATGGCATTGACCTTGACAGTGCGAGAAAGACAAGCGGTAACGGTTTTTACTATCTTTGCGGTGATATTGCGAGACTTCATTCAGCAATCCTCTCTTATGCAAGAGATTTTATGATTGACAGAGGCTTTACATATTACATTCCGCCATTTATGATTCGTAGTGACGTTGTAACAGGTGTTATGAGCTTCGCTGAAATGGAAAATATGATGTACAAGATTGAGGGCGAAGATCTTTACTTGATTGGTACAAGCGAACACTCAATGATTGGTAAGTTTATCGACACATTCACTCCTGAAAACGAGCTTCCGAAAACACTTACAAGCTACTCACCTTGCTTCAGAAAAGAAGTTGGTGCTCATGGTATTGAAGAACGTGGTGTTTACAGAATTCATCAGTTTGAAAAGCAGGAAATGATTGTTGTTTGTAAGCCTGAAGACAGTATGAAGTGGTACGATGTGCTCTGGCAGAATTCAGTTGATTTCTTCCGCTCACTTGACATTCCTGTAAGAACACTTGAGTGTTGTTCAGGTGACCTGGCTGACTTAAAGGTAAAGAGCTGTGACGTTGAGGCTTGGAGTCCTCGTCAGCAGAAGTACTTTGAGGTTGGCTCTTGTTCAAACCTTGGTGATGCACAGGCAAGACGACTTGGAATCAGAGTTAAAGGTAAAGACGGTAATTACTTTGCACATACACTTAATAATACAGTAGTTGCACCGCCGAGAATGTTAATTGCATTCCTTGAAAACAACCTTAATGAAGACGGAAGCATCAATATTCCAAAGCCGTTACAGATGTATATGGGCGGCAAAACAAAGATTGAAAAGTAATCAGTTTTTGAGAGGGATATTAAGATGAAAGCAAGATTTATAAGAGTTGTCAGCGTAATGATGGCAATACTCCTTATGGTTAGTGCATTTGCAGGCTGTAGTAAGGACGAGCCTGAGCAGGAAACATCCTCAACAACAGAAACAACAACAGCTGAAACAACAACTGAATCAACGATTCCGGAAAATGTTAATCCGTTGACCGGCAAAAATGATTTATCAGAAAGCTCAGTTAATGCAAGACCTGTTGCAATAATAGTTGAGAACTCACCTGCTGCAAGACCTCAATGGGGTATTTCAACTCCCGATATAGTAATCGAAGGTGTTGCTGAAGGTGGAATTACACGAATGATGTGGGTTTACGCTGATGTTGAAAAAATACCTGAAAAGGTAGGTCCTGTAAGAAGTGCAAGACACGACTATGTTGAGCTTGCAAGCGGTATGAATGCAATTTTCGTTCACATGGGTGGTAGTGACGGTTCAAAAGTAGGACTTACACTCGGTTATCAGACTATCAGAAACCTTGGAGTCAATAACATTGACGGACAAACCTATTTAGGAAAGTATTTCCAAAGAGATACAACACGAAACACCGCAATTGAGCACAGAGCTTATACGTCAGGAGAATACATCAAAACAGCAATTGCTGACATTGGTTATTCTGTAAAGCAGACAGACAGTAATTGGATGCCGTACAGCGTGATTCAGGAGCCGGGACATTATTATGAAGCGAGTTCCTGTTATGAAATTACAGCAAACTTCTCCAGCGGATATGTTCATAATTTCAAATACAGTAACGCAGAGAATAAATACTATAATTATCTTAACGGCAAGGTTATGACAGACGGTAATAACGGTGCTTCAATGGCTGTGGAAAATGTAATCATCCTTTATGTGCCCGTATCAACACTCAATACTAAAGAAGGACATAAAGAATGGAACCTTGAAGCAACGAACGGTGAAGGCTGGTACGCTTATGGTGGCGAGGTTATTAAGGTATGCTGGTCAAAGGCAGGCAAGAGCTCGCCGCTTAAAATTACAACAACTGACGGTGAAGAGCTCATTATAAATGAAGGACAAACCTGGATGGGCTTTGTACCTGAAGCAAACAAAAATCTTACAGCAATAACAGAGTAAAGTTTATACTCCCCTGCTTGGGGTTTATATAAAAAACGGAGGAAAAAAATTATGAATAAAAAGATTTTAGCATTAGCATTGGCAATAGTATTTATTGCAACAGCATTCACAGCTTGCGGTAACAAGCTCGAAATGACACAGGTTGGTAAAAATGAATATCCGCTTGCAGAGGATGACAAGGGTGAAACAATTACCAATGAAGACGGTCAGATTGCAGTTCTCGTAACAGATGACAACGGTGAAGTACCAACCTATTTGGACGGTGAAGATCAGACTTATTGGATTGATATGGTTTATTCATACATCAAGGGCGAGGAATACTCATTAAAATTAGGTAAGGGCTGGACTTATAGTTACGATAAGAATGCGTATTTTAAAGACGGAAGCGATGAAAACATCTACGTAAAGGTAATCGAATTTGAAAACGTGTATTCAGATATGGATGACTATGTTGAAAAGAATATGGACAGCAGTAGTGAGTATATTGATTCAATTATAGAAGCATATCCTGATACTGAATATACAATAACTGATGGAACACTCACAGAGGAAAAGCTACCTTGTAAAATCATCAAAACAAAAATTGTTAATGACGAAGGTGTATATTACTATACAAGCAGTATCGACTTTATATATAAGGATAAGGTTATTTCAGTCAATTATGTTTGTCAGAATGGTGAATATGAAGAGATTGATATTTTGGCATTGTGTAACGAAGGCTTCTCAATTGACGAATAATTATAAAGAGCGGAGTTTTTTTTGACTTCGCTCTTTTTTGTTGCAATAAACGTGTAGGGACAGATATCCCTCCCTCTGAGAGGGAGCGGATTGCTCCTATACACCTAATTTCAACCTATTGTCCTTGGTAATTCGTAAACCACTACATATAGTGGATAAGGCGAAATAATCAACAAACACGGGACAAAATGTCCCCTAACTCCCCTGTTTTTGATTGTTTCACATCAAAAATCGACACAAAGTTGAAAAAATAATGTCAAAACGATTACAATTTTGTAAAAGTGTAAAGTTTACATTTGTCTAATTGCACAAATGCAGGAAATTTTTTTATTGAAAAGTACAAAATTGTGAAAAAAATGTGAATTAGGTATTGAAATTTTTAAAATAAGTTTGTATAATTGTTATAACCATAGGAATGGTGTAATGGGGCGAAGTGTCTAATTTTTTAAAAGGTGACTTCTTCCGTTCCATTAGTGATGCACATCCTAAGGTAATACTCGGGTGTGTATCATCAGTCTTCCGCCGTGGCTTTTCATTCAGATAAGCGGAAGCGGTGTGAAGGCAGTCCGGGTAACATAGAGCAACATTTGTCGAGCTCTGCACGTATAGCTTAAGATTATACGGCTGGGTCAGAGAGTGAGTATTTGATGCTCTCGTATCGCCTCTCCCGTGGCGATGTAAAAAAAATTATGGGGAACTATTTAATTGCATATATAATGGTATGCAAAAAACTAATAGGAGGAAAAATTTTATGAACAAAATGAAAAAATTGTTAAGCGTGCTCTTAGCAGTTGTTCTTGCGTTCTCAGGTCTTACTGTTCTCGGTTCTGCTGCAAAGACAGAATATAAGACAGTTGATAACCTTAACACTCTTGGTGCTTACTCACCTTATGGTCAGGTTACAAGACTTTCACTTGAGGAAAGAACATCTATCATCCTTGATGCGCTTGATAACTTGCTTGCAAAGGCAAATATCAACTTGGGTGAAGTTTTCAGCTTGAACCTTCTTATTGCGAAGTTCGACTTGACAATCAACCTTACATCAGTTGATAACCTTTGTTTAACTCTTGACGATGCTGCAGACCTTTTGAGCAATGGTCTTGTTTCACTCGCTATGGCTATCGTTAACCTTGGTATCTTGGAAGACGTTAACCTTGACCCATGGGCAACAGGTATGTCTCGTGATGGTACAGCTCAGTACACAATCCTTTCAGAACTTATTGAAGTAATTTCTGCTCAGGATGCAGTTATTGAAAACGTTCTTGGTAACGGTAAAATCGACCTTGGTATCATTTCACTTGGCGATATGTCAGCTATTGAAAAAATCATCGCTGATATTCCAGGTATGGTTAAGAGCTTGATTTTCCCAATGCTTGAGAGAAAAGATGACACTCTTGTTGACATCAAGAATCTCGACACATGGGGAACAGGTGACGGTAACGTAAACATTGCTGTTAACACATTCGTTCAGAATCTCTTTACAGACAACCGTTCAACAACAACTGTTAAGTATGATGCTAACGGTAACATGACTTCTGAACATAAAGGTTTACCAATCGTTACTACAGACCCAACAACAACAACTCCAACAGACACATCTTTAAGATATGTATATTATAAGGATGCTGACGGCAAGCTCTGGACATGTCACATTGTTGACCAGGCTGAAGCTGATGCATCAGTAGAGGACGCAACTATTGACGACCTCACAGCTTATACTTATGTTAAGGAAGAAGTTCCTTACGAACTTAAAGAAGAAGTTCCTGGTTGGGCTGATACACCTTACACATGGCAGGCAACTGACGCTTGGGGTAACACATGGACATTGAAGTACATGAACGACGATTCTCCATGGCTCCCATCACTTAAGGAAGCAATCGATGCAGGTACTGTTTCTATTGACCTTGCAAGTGATTCAATCAGCGCTGGTGACCTTCTCTACACATTTATCCCTTATGTATTCCAGGAAATGGCTCCTGTTGTTCTTAACGGTTCAATGAAGAAGATCCTTGGTGGTCTCTTCGGTGTAACTTATAAGTATGTAGGTCAGGCTGGCAGCGACGAAGTTAACGCTCTTGCTGATTCTTCAGACGTATTCTTTACACAGGAACAGGGCGAATACCTTTGGGAGTGGTCAGATTACGCTGTAATCAATGGCACACACTACTATCGTTTTGAGGACCAGGTTTTCGTTGGTGACACATCAGATGCTAACCACTACTTCTCAGTTATTAACTGGGACTACGAAATCACAGATGACTTCTTAAACGAATTTATTCCTGCTAATGATTCAGATACATCTGACAGAATTCTCTTAAATCTTAACGATTTCCTTGTTAAGGTTGTAAACACAGTTATCGCTGAATCAGCTACTTGGGATTACATGGACAAGACAACTACTTGGACTCGTCCTGCATTAGCAACAGGCGGTAACGAAAACCTTATTCCTAACATTAAGCTTGTAGCTCAGACATTCATTAAGCATGCTCCTGAACACATCTTCGGTTCAGACTATGCAACTAATGAAAGATGTTACTACAACCTTCTTATCAGCGATGATAACGATACAGTTCTTACAGGTATCGCTGCTCAGCTCGTTGATATGATTATGCCTTCAATGTATCTTCCGGGCGCATCAGACCTTATTGCTTCAAATGCTAAGGTTGGTGCTATCCTCGCTGCTGTTATCCGTGAATTCGCTGGTGAGCTCATCGCTGAATATGACTATGACGCTCTTATCTACACTGACTACGGTACAACAACAGATGACCCTGACAAGACATTCGTTGACCCTGAAGCATCAGGACTTCTTACAGAAGGTTCAACAGCTTCAGGCTACTGGTTCGATGTTATCCTTACAATGGGTATGGACGCAGGTTATGAATACATTAGTGCATTCGCGGATATGGGTGAATACCCAACTTATTGTGCAGGTACTACTGGTGACGGCTACGGTGCAACTGGTAATACTTATGCAGAAGG
>JAFTUP010000227.1 GCA_017466205.1 Clostridia bacterium | reverse complement strand
TATACAGCGATTGCTCCCGTTCCTTTATCTGCTTTTGCAGGTGAAACTTCATCATCTGTTGGTAAGAGCTTTATTAAGTCTTATGCGGCAGTTTGTTTGGAAGGAGCAATTATTGTACTTGGTTGCATAATCTTCTCGTTGTTTGCAGCTTCGCCACCTGTTGTTGATGAAACAGCGGCAGCAGTAAATCAGGTTTGGACTTATGTCGGTGAACTTATATTCAATATGATTGTTCTTGTTGGTACTGTCAAAATGAGTGATAGAGTAGTTAAAGAAATGATGGGATTGTAAAAAACACTTTACAAATTGCGATTTCGTGGTATAATTGCAGTATAAAATTTGCGATTTTGCATATATCTTAAATAACAGAATTTGCGATTTTGAGGTGTTGAGTATGTTTAAAAGAAAAATTTATGACAAATTGTTGGAATGGAAAAGAGAATCGGATGGTAAAACAGCTCTACTTATTGAAGGTGCAAGACGAATAGGAAAATCAACTGTTGCAGAAGAATTTGGAAAGAACGAGTATGAAACATATATTCTTGTTGATTTCTCAACTGCATCAAAAACAGTAAAGGATTTATTCGAAGATATTTCTGACCTTGATTATATTTTTCTTCAATTACAGTTGCAATATAAAAAGGATTTAATTGAGAGAAAATCACTTATTATTTTCGATGAGGTTCAGCTTTGCCCTAAGGCCCGTCAGGCAATCAAATCACTTGTAAAAGACCATAGATATGATTATATAGAAACAGGTTCGCTTATATCAATCAAAAAGAATGTAAAGGATATTCTGATTCCTAGTGAAGAACGTAAAATTTCTATGTATCCTATGGATTATGAAGAATTTCGTTGGGCTCTCGATGATACAACTACAGTTCCTCTTATGCGAAAATGTTTTGAAAGCAATAAGGGTGTCGGAGAGCAACTCAACAGAAAACTTATGCGTGATTTCAGATTGTATATGTTGGTTGGTGGTATGCCGCAAGCTGTCAGTGAATATATAGAAACAAATAATTTTAGAAAGGTAGATGCAGTAAAAAGAGATATTCTGAAGCTTTATACAGATGACTTTATGAAGATTGACCCGACGGGTAAGGCTTCTATGCTATTTGATGCTATTCCTGCACAGCTTAATAAAAACGCTGCAAGATATCAGGTGTCTAGTGTTCTGTCAGATGAACGAGCTGAAGGTCTTCTTGAACTTATTGCAGAAATGAAAGATTCAAAAACCGTTCTTGTATCATATCATGCAAATGACCCGAATGTAGGTCTTGCAAACAATAAAGACTTAAGTAAGTTTAAACTTTTTATCTGCGACACAGGTCTTTTTACAACGCTTATGTTCAAAGATAGTGATTTTACTGAAAATACTATCTACGAAAAACTTTTAGGTGATAATTTAGGGGCAAATCTTGGCTACTTGTATGAAAATGTTGTGGCTCAGATTTTAACAGCAAACGGAAACGAGTTGTTTTATCATACCATAAAAAATGAAGTTTCAAGACATAGTTATGAAACAGATTTTTTAATAACACGAAAAAGCAAAATTTGTCCTATTGAAGTTAAATCATCAAATTACAAAACGCATAAATCAATAGATGCTTTCTGTGAAAAATATTCTTCCAGGATTCTGAATAAGTACCTAATTTATACTAAGGACTTTAGTAAGGATAAGGACATATTTTGTTTGCCAGTTTATTATTCTCAATTTATTTAAATATTATTTTCTTTGAGCATCACTTCGGTGGTGCTTTTTCTTTTAGATTGGAGGATTGTTATTGGAAGTAAAAATTAACAGAGAAATACGAGATTATAGCGAAGCGGTATATTTCGGTCTTAATCTTCGTCAGTTTATATTTTCAGTTTTAGCTTGTGGTATTGCAGTAGGATTGTACTTTCTTCTTAAACCGTTTTTCGGTATTGAAACACTCAGCTGGGTGTGTATTGTAGGTGCAGCTCCTTTTGCAACCCTCGGCTTTTTCAAGTATCACGGAATGACGGCTGAAAAGGTTTTGTTCACTTATCTTAAAAGTGAAATTCTTATGCCGAGAGAATTAAAATTTATCTCGACAAATTATTATGACAATATGGAAAGGAATGGTGACGATGTTCGACCTAATCGGAAGCATAAAAAAGAAAACAGGACTCGATGATTTGTTTGGGGATGGATTGTCAGTCCCAAAGTCTGTTCAGGATGTCATTAAAATTGATGCCGTATATTCTGACGGCATCTTTATGACGGGTAAAGACAGATATTCAAAAGCATTCAAGTTTACAGATATAAATTATGCGGTATCAAGTAAGGAAGATAAAGAAGCAAACTTCCTTCGTTACAGTGAAATTTTGAACTCACTTGAAAACGGTATTTCAAGTCAGATTACAATCATAAACAGAAAACTCAAGAACAGCGAGCTTAAAGAAATCGCACTTCTTGAAAAGGCAAATGATGATAAGGATAAATACCGTAAAGAAATCAATGATATGCTCACAATGATAG
>JAFTUP010000226.1 GCA_017466205.1 Clostridia bacterium | reverse complement strand
CCTTTAAAACCATTTAAGAAGAAATTCATAAAATAAATTCATAAAAATAATCAAATTAACTATTGACAAGAGAGGTAAAAATATATATAATATTTGAGCAACCGTGTTAAGGGCCAATAGCTCAGTTGGTTAGAGCATCCGGCTCATAACCGGACGGTCCGGGGTTCGAGTCCCTGTTGGCCCACCAATCATCGGTTGTAATGAATATAGGGGTATAGCTCAGTTGGTAGAGCAGCGGTCTCCAAAACCGCGTGCCGAGGGTTCGAATCCTTCTGCCCCTGCCATAGTGAAAAACCTTGAAAAGCCTTGATTTATAAGGAGTTTCAAGGTTTTTTGTTTTTCATTTCGCTTATACAAATTTCCTGTAAATCAGGTCAAAAAGGCATAAAAAGGTGCAAAAATGTGAGTCAAAAGGTGAGTCAAAATATAAGAGCAACATCATATTCAAAAATACTCCCCGAGAAAACTATCCCGGGGAATTTTTTTACAATTGACAGATGAAATCTTCAAGAACATCATCGATATGAACTAATTCAATCTGATATTCGTTCATATCTTTCACCAATTGCTTCACTGCTTTACGGTCTGTCGAAACGTCTTTGATAAATCTAATGAGAGATTTATTCTGAAAAACAGCAATACCGTATGTTTTTATTATTTTGTTTTCGATTCTGACACAATGAGGGAACATAACATATTTCATTTTTACTCACCCCCAGTCCGCCTGCAGGCATATATTCCAATAATTTTATCGACAATTTTCGACATTGTGTGACAAACATTCAAAAAAAATTAGCCCTGTGCATGGATAACCAGTACACAGGGCATAACTTTATTTATTATTTAATTGTAATCGATTGCAAAATGGTTATTCAGCAAAAATCCAATCGTCTGCGAGCATATCAGATTGTGATGCGAGCCATCCCATCTGTACACCTGATGTACCAACAAAGGCAATAGCTTTATTTCCTATTGCATCATGTTCACAGTTGACAATCTCACCTGTTGGACTTACATAACTGATACCTGTTGCAAGTTCAATATACTGATTCTTGCCATTCCAACCAAGACGTTTAACTTTAAAACCTCTCTTGAGATATTTAATAGCTTCACCGAAGTTGAATGTAGCAACACCGCCAAGAACAGGAGTGTTTTCTTCATCAGCAACAATCCATTCATCAGAGGTAATGTTACCAAGTGTGTATTCCACCCTTTCTGTTTCTCTGATGTCAAGCTCCTTCCCTTCCTTTGTGTGCATAATAATGGTCTGCTTTTCTTCATCCCAATACCAATAGCCACCCCAAGAAGGAAGCTTTATTTTTTTGCCGTCTTTCATAGCTTTAAAAGCATCATTAAATTTCATGTTTACACCTCATAATTCATATAATAAATAAAAATAAGCTTGATTTTTTATGTATTGTCATTCATTTTTCTTTTCACTTGAAATAAATTTATCTGTTATATCACCGAAATATTCTTTAATACCTTTAAATCCGTCATAAGCACCTGATGAGGCAAGGCCCGAAATAAGTCCGGCAAGTAATACATCAGGTGTAAATGTCCAAGTGTGCATCCACAAACTTAAAATGACACCGAGAACGGCCATAATAAGTGAAATGAACTTGTTAATTTTATCTGTTGTGACGATATTCTTGAGAATATATCCGACAACAAGACAAATCAAAATAATTGTAACGACTAAATATTCTTTTAAAACTTCAATTAAATTCATAATTATTTCTCCTTAAATCCGAATTTTTTCATCATTGCAAGTGTCAATGGTCCGATACATCCGTCCTGCTCCAAGCCTGTCCGTCTTTGGAACTCTTTAGTCCAGGCTTCTGTGTTTTCACCGAAGTAACCACCTTTGACATCTTCCTTATCTCGATTAAGTGTCTTTGCATAAGATGGAAATACTTTGTAATAGAAATCATTGATTTTTTCAATATTCTTTCCTGAGTCACCTTTTTTGAAGTAACCTTTAGCCGGGAAGAAATCATCCTCTTCTACAGGCTCTATGTATTCAATATTGAGAGTCTTAAGGTATCCTTTTGCGATTGCAACACCCATAGCTCTGCGTTCTGCAAGAGTGTCAACAATCTTGACATCATTCTTATTGTCAATAAACGCACATTCGATGAGTACAGCCGGTATATCATTATCAACTGTTAATTGACGAATAAAACCGAAATAGTCCCTACCGTTAGAAGTTACTCTTGTTTTAAGTCCTCTGCTGTTCTGACCTATCTTAACAATTTCATTAAGAACATTTCTTGCAAGGTCATCATCAGATGTATCTGCTTTAGAGTGGAACACTTCAACACCGTCACCTTCACCTGCATTAAGATGAATGTCTCCGGCAAGGTCAGGGTTAAAAGCTATACATTCTCTAATTCGTGCTGCAAGGTTTTCACTTACATCACTTTCACGACTCAACATTACAAGAACATTATGACGAACTAAGTCATCACGAGCGGCTTTCGCAATATCAAGAGCCATATCCTTTTCTTTTCTTCCAAAGGCGACAGCACCAGGGTCTTTACCACCGTGGCCGACACCTAAATATACTTTTTTCTGTGCCATATTAATCACTCCTTATGTTCTTCGCTAAATCTATTTAGCAATTCTTCATATTTTTTCTTTACTCCACCGTTGCGATGGAGTTTATTAACATAAATGTCACCTGCAGATATTCTTTCGCTTAACGGCATTTCAGGTGTCATAATGATAAGGCGGAGTATATCACAATACTGTTCCTCATCGTGCTTGTCCTTTTTCTCAATCCACTTTTCGCATTTACGAACAAATTTATACACCTTAATCGCAACTGCGAGGATTGTACCTAAAGCTGTTAAAACGGATGCTATGAGAATTATGTCATTTACCATTGGACTCACCACCTTATGCTATTTCTGTTATTACGATTTTTGTCATATCGTAATTTATAGGAATAATGATTGATGTTGCAGGTTCTTCATTCGTAAATATACGCCACCCATCATTTGCTGTTATTCTGTAAGCAGATGTCGGATTTCCAAAATTCTCAATTATGCAATGTTCTATATTTGGAATATCATTCACTTTCAACACTCATCACTCCTCGTACTACCCAATTTTTATTAGTAATTTCAAGTATTTGGTATTCAGTAAGTCTTGCGACTACATCACTATGTAAATCTAAAGTTCCACCCACGTTCATCAATGCATCAATTATAGACTGAACTGTTTTTTCGGATAAGTTAGATGGTGCATTTATGGTAAACTGATAAGCAATTGAATTTGGTAACAATTCAAAATCTTCTAACGCATAACAAAAATTAAAAGCGTTGACCGCAGAGGTGCAATTGTGCAAATCAATCACACCTTTAATTTCTCTCAATGATTTAGCTCCACAAAAGACGTTATCTGCTGTTTTTGGCAATAAAACAAAATCTGTTGCATCTATTACTTCAAGTGTTTTGGAAGCAAAAGCATTGTTGAAATCAAGAGCTTTACCGCTTGTATTTCCTTTCAACGTGAGCTTTTTAATGCCTGTTGCATTAACTAATATACTTGCTAAACTTTCAACAACAGGCATATTCAGTTCAAGCTCGTAACCCTCAGGAAATGCAGTTGAAGCAAATGACACTGCCCTGACGTGTTCAAGAGGGTTTTTAGTGTCACTGATTATTGTAGTTTCACAAAAGTCAACATCAAAGGCTGTATTTTGTTCTTCAAGTGTTACATCAAAGGTCATACGTTATACACCTTCTTATTGATTATTTCTTCAACAGGAATATTATCGAAAACCTTTGGAATAACCTTATTTTCGTTTGTTAAGAATAACAATTCTATTCTTACCTTTGCCAAATGTGAAAAACTCAATGTTTCTTCCTGTGTCAGTTCGTGTAAAATTGAGTTACCACTCACTTTTAAATCCTTCAACGTCTTTTCAATTACGATTTTTCTGTTCTGCAGATATGTAACAGTGACATCTTTGATTAAACTTATATCATTTACCGTAAAAATGTCGGTTGGTGTGGATGCTTGATACATATAATCACCTCATTCCTTATTGTCCTTGCTTACTCTTGCAAGGGCTAAAGCTATTAAAGTAAGCATACTTCCTGTGATTGTTCCAAAGATAAAAGCTATCATTCTGTTACCTCGCATTAAGTCGGTAATTGATTAAATGTAACAACTGCGTCAGCACCTGAACCAACACCTGAAAATCTGATATATTTTGGTATGCTGTCACCATTCTTACCGATAACAAGGATATTATCGTCTGTGAAGTTGAACTTTAAATAATCAAGGGTCGCTCCTTGATTTATATATCCGCCTTCTCTGTATCCCTTGTTTTCATCATAAGTAGCAACACAACATTTTCCGATATTGTTACTTTGGTTGAAATCAGCTCCCCAAGCGTAGATATTTTTACCTATATGAATTTCTTCAGTATTTTCGTCATCTTCTTCATCAGTGAAAGCTATTTCACTAACATCAATATATCCTGTTGCGAAACAGCCTTCTGCATTATCTGTTGTTTCTGTTCCACTACTTGAGCTTATTCTAACACCGTCCGTATATCCTACGGTATCAAGTAAGTTAACTATTTCTTCTGTTTCGGTTACTGTCGCAGAAGCTGTTATAACAATATTTCCTGTTACTTCGTCAATGGTAATTACACCTGTGCTTTCATCATAAACCGTGCTTGTAACATCAACACCGCCCATAGTTATAGCAATAGTATCTAATTCACCACTAACAGTTAAGGTAGTAGAATATGACTCACCGCTTTGAATACTTGTTGCTGTATTGCTACTTGTTACATCTGTTAAATTATACTCAACGCTATATAAAACAGTTGTTGTTCCGTCAATATAATTTACTGCTCTGTCATACCCTGCACCATAGCATACAGCATTGATAATGTGTGTATCTAAATCAATGCAGAAAACGACAAATGAAGTATTTTTTGCTGAATTTTGCGTTTTGCTATATGTAGTGGTTTCACCCCAAACACCTGGGTACTGATTTTCACGGTCATAACACGCATTAGGAACGCAATAACGATATACCTGAGAATATTCACCATTGTTCGGACTTCCTATAAACATATAACTTGTTAGTAAATTATGGAGGTGTCCGTGAATATTACCTATAAGGCTTGCTGTATTCTTTCCTTTAAAATCACAAGAAATCTCACTATCACTCCAACTACTACCACTTTTATATGCGTTTAAAATAGCTCCTAAACGATAAACACCGTCTGATGTCCAATAATCAAGTGGTTGATGTGACAATATCAAAATTCCCCATTCTTCAGCATCAGACTTATCACTCAAATCAAGAGTTTGAATAAGCCAATTTATCTGTTCTGTACTTATAGATACATTACTATTTGGCTTATTGTTTGATGAGTCAATCGGATTGTTTTCATTTGTATTAGGACAAATAACGCGAAGCTTATAATCTTCAAAATCCTTATGAAAATATCCACCATTCTTATTACCCCAAACAACATCGTCACTATGATACTGAATAAGCCGTCTTGTAATAGGAATGTTATCAGGATAATAATCGTGATTTCCCATTTGTCTTATATTAGGTGCAAACCTCAATTCACTTAATAAAGCATTTATATTTTTGAAGTCACCCATAGCATCGGTAATATCTGTGGATGGATAACCGTCTGTATAATCACCCAATATAGCGACAGCATCTAATTTAATTCGCTCGTCAATATATTTCATAGCCTGACAAGCGTGTTTAATACCGTCTGTGTAATCGCTGTTCCCATAGTGCATATCAGTAATAGCAGCAAAAGTAAATGTTCTGTTACCCTGTGCAGAAATTATTCTATCAATAATGCTTTCTGCTTCAGTAATAACATAATCAGGAATATCTGCCGCACTTTTTATTTCCTCAACTATTTCCGCTTTATCTGCTTCGGTGAAATAGTCAGTACCTTTTACAGGTGTGTAACCGTCTGCACCAGATGAGCCCTTGCTACCATTTTTAACAGTTAAGGTAGTACCATCACTAAAAGTAACAACATTACTTCCACCGTCAGCAGTGCTTTCAACAATGCTTGAAATTGTAATAGCAGAGCCGCTACCGGAACCGCCTGAAGTGTCAACATCGATTTCAACCTGTTTTAATGCTAACGCAACACCTTGACCTGATATTGCAATTGTGCTTGTAGGGTCGTATGTATGCACAACATCATAGTTGTTTTTGACATCCTGAACTTGCAGAATTAACTGAGTGAGAACATCTACCTTCGCATCATCTTCTGATACATCACTATCTTGACAAGAAGCTCGCTCAACTTCGATAGTAAAACTTGTTGTTGTGAGAATATTTCCCGATGTATCAATAATTGATACATCACTTATTACTTTCCCTTCAAGTTCAAGCATCCAATATGTCAACGGAACTAAAACTGTTCCCTTACCAATATCTACTTCGCCGACAAACTTACTTTCGCCACCATCACTTCGTCTTGCATTTATTGTTACTGACGATGTATCTGCAACAGCAATTTTCTCGTCATTATCAACTAATGTCACCCTTAAATAACGAGAACCATAGTCAAACTGTTTAGCAATTATTGCTTGAAAAAAGTTAGGTTTTGATACTTCAACCTCTATTTCTTTTATAACTTGTGCCATATTAGCTGCATCTATTGCTCTTAAAGCTCCAACTGCATTTCTCTCTATGCATGGTATTTGTACATATCCATATATAGGGTCACAAGTTAATCCCAAATGATGTTCCATTGCAATTTCCGCTGCATTTT
>JAFTUP010000225.1 GCA_017466205.1 Clostridia bacterium | reverse complement strand
GGGGCTTTGTTGTTGTGTAAATCAGAGTTTATCGGGATAATTCGAAATTCGTAATGCGTAATTCGGAATTGTAGGGTCTGCGACGCTGATTTAAAATATAACCAATTGATATCACGGTAGGGCGGGGTCTTGACCCCGCCGGTGTTGGTTCGCGTGTTACTTATCGGCGGGAGCAAGCCCCCGCCCTACTCTATATACATCAAATAAAAAGAGCCCGATAAATTATAATTTGTCGAATTATTTTTTAATCACCACAGGCACAATTTGGTCGGAAACTGTCTTTCAGGCAACCTTCTTTTGGTGGGAAAAACTCGTCAATAGGGAATTGAATTCTTCTGAATGCGTCACAAGGATTTTCGTTTTCGCAGGCACATTCTTTACTCGGAATACAGAAATCATAAGCAGGAATGAGCATTTGCACATCTCTTTCAAGTTGTACAATTGTGAAAATTCCAAGAGTAACCGTAACGCTCTTTTGTGGCTCGTTATCGTAGCAGTCAAAATCTCCGTCAAAGCAACGACAAACGCATCTTGGGAGCCTTGATGGTTGACAGCAACAATTTGTGCAGTAAGCAGCACATTCAGATGGTGTTCTGAGTCTCGCATCGAGACAAATCGGGTCAACAGTTTGTACTTTTGCCTTCGGATTTGTGCTTACCATATCAAGTTGTTCGTCAACATCGTTACAAGCAAATTCTGATGAAAAGACTTTAACATTACCCTCTGAGCCGTAGAGAATACATTTTTTAGAGAAAGATGCAAGACCTTCAACAGTGCAAGGCGGATTTGTGTGACCTGTGAAAACATCAAGGAAAATCTTGAAATAATAAGTAATGTCAACTGAATAATATCCTCTGTTAAACGGAACTTTTTCTACCTCAATAAAGGCGTTAAGTACTTCTGCACCACGGCATCTGACATTTGTTGCTCTGTCAATTACGCATTGTGCCGACCCTGTGAAATAAACTTGTAAATCTTCAAGGCAATCTTTGTCTGCACAGGAGTCATAAACTCTGTTTGTGTCAATGCAAACAGCTTCTTTTATTTTTGTGGGTGTACAGTTTTTGTTTTCTGACATATATATTCCTCCCATAAAATTATCAACTGACAGTACTATTGTATGTGGAATGAAAAGAAGTGTTACAATATATCGATTGATAATGAACTCGTAGAATTCAATACATGGAGTGGAACGAGAAATCATGGTGAAGCCAATTCATACGAAGCAAATCATAAATAATAATGAATTGCAACTTCGTTGCATGAATTGATTTCATCATGAATTGTGATAAATCACATGAAATGCACCTATGGTGCATTAAGGGTCTGCGACGCGTAGTGGCAGGCTTCCATGCCTGCTTACGCTCCCTCCCTGAGGGAGCTGTCAACGAAGTTGACTGAGGGAGTTCGGCGGGTTCAAGACCCCGCCCTACCGTGATACCAATGGATTTGTATTTATCCCGACAAACTCCGATTGGTCTGTCCCTACGCGGTGCTTAAACATTATATTATGAATTTGCTATAAAACAGTTGTTAAACCTAAAAATATATGATAAAATATTATGATTAAACTTGTCACAGGTGAGAAGGCGTAATAATGGCAGTATTAAAAGATGTTAAAAGAATAGTTGTTAAGGTTGGCACATCAACTCTTACATATAATACAGGAAAGACCAACATAAGAAGAATGCACAAATTAGTAAGCGTTCTTTCTGATATTGTTAATTCAGGAATTGAGGTTGCTCTCGTAACAAGTGGTGCAATCGGTGTCGGTGTCGGTAAATTAGGTCTTAAGGAAAAGCCACACGATACAGCCGGTAAGCAGGCAGCTGCCACTATCGGTCAATGTGAGCTTATGTTTATGTATGATAAGCTTTTCGGTGAATACGGTCATACTGTCGGTCAGTTGCTCATAACTAAAAGTGACGTAGAAAATGATGAGAGAAGACATAACCTTATAAACACATTCAACAAGTTGTTTGATTTTGGTGCAATTCCTGTTATTAATGAAAACGACAGTGTTGCTGTTGAAGAAATTGTTTATGGTGATAACGACTCACTTTCAGCAATTGTGGCAAAGCTTATTAATGCAGATGCACTTATTATACTTACAGATATTGACGGTCTTTATGACTCTAATCCTAATGAAAATGAAGATGCAAAGTTAATTCCGTTAGTTACAGAAATTGATGAAGATTTATATAAAATCGCAGGTGGAAAAGGTTCAACGCTTGGCACAGGCGGAATGGTAACAAAGCTCCATGCAGCAGAAATTACAATGGAAGCAGGAATTGACACTATCGTTATGAATGGTGAAAATCCTACTGAAATTTATAAGGCACTTGACGGAAAACAGGTCGGAACATTTTTTAAGGGGAAATAAACTATGCTTACAGAAATCGGTAAGAGAGTAAAAAAAGCTTCAGTACAGTTGGCAACTGCATCGACTGAAGACAAAAACAGAATATTAAAGGCTATTGCAGATGCTCTTCGTGAAAACTGTGAGAAAATTGTAAAAGCTAATGAAATTGACCTGGAAAATGGCAAGAATAATGGTATGTCAGAGGCACTTTTAGACAGACTTATGCTAAATGACAACAGAGTTTTCGCTATGGCACAGGGTGTTGAAGATGTTATTTCACTTCCTGACCCTGTTGGTAAAATCCTTTGGGAAACAGAAAGACCAAATGGTTTGAAAATTCAGAGAGTAAGTTCACCACTTGGTGTAATCGGTATTATTTATGAGGCTCGACCAAATGTTACAAGTGATGCAGCTGCTCTAAGTATAAAATCAGGTAATACTGCAATTCTTCGTGGTGGTAAAGAGGCTTTTAACTCGAACTCTGCAATTATGGACATAATGAGAGATGCAGTTGAAAGCGTTGGCTTTAATCCTGATATTATTGAGCTTGTTCGTGACACATCAAGAGAAAGTTCAACTGCACTTATGCGGATGAATGAATATGTGGATGTTCTTATTCCTCAAGGAAGCGCAAATCTTATTAACGCAGTTGTGCAGAATTCAACAGTACCTGTAATTGAAACAGGTGCAGGCAATTGCCACATTTATGTTGACGAATTTGCCGATATTGATATGGCTGCTGAAATCGTATTCAATGCAAAAACACAGAGAATTTCAGTTTGCAATACTGCAGAAAGTCTTTTAATTCATAAGAATATTGCTGAGCTTGCTCTTATTGCAATAAAAGCGAGATTAGATGAGAAAAATGTAATTCTTTATGGTGACGAAGTTGCTTGTGAAATCTGTCCTGACATAGAAAAGGCTACAGACGAAGACTGGGCAAAGGAATATCTTGATTACAAAATGTCAGTAAAAATTGTTTCTTCACTTGAGGAGGCAGCTGAACATATCAGAAAATATTCAACAGGTCATAGTGAAAGTATTATCACAGAAAACATAGAAAATGCTGAAAAATTTATGAATAGTGTTGATTCATCAGCGGTTTATCACAATGCAAGTACAAGATTTACTGATGGTGGTGAATTTGGTTTCGGTGCAGAAATCGGGATTTCAACACAGAAATTACACGCAAGAGGACCTTTGGGACTTGAACAGTTAAATTCATTTAAATATAAAATCTATGGTAACGGTCAGGTAAGGTGAGGCTAATGGCAAATAAAAGTGTTAAACAAAAATTGGCTTTTCCTGTGGGATTGATTGTCGTCATCCTTGCCGCAATCGGTCTTATTACTGTTGTGCTTGCAGGTGCTAAGGGAATTGGTGCAGCTATTGACAGGACAAAGCATTATGAGGAATATGAAAAGTTCCTTACTCCTGTTGTGCTTATCGACCCTGACAGCTTTGATGATATTACAAAAGCAGAGATGAGTCAGCTTATGGAAATCTCTATCTGGTCATTGCTTAAAAACGATGCTGCACCTGACAGCTTTGAAAGTAACGATAAGGGACTTTCGATTCCGAAATCAGCTGTTGAAGAAGAGTTTGTTGAGCTTTTCGGTACTGAGGTAAATCCTGTTCATGGTACAATCGAGGGCTATGGTATTGATTTTTCTTACGATAATACAACAGAAACATATACAGTTCCGTTGACTGGTGTTACACCTATTTATACTCCTGATGTGGTTAAAATCTCAAAAACTACTGATACGGTTGTGCTTACTGTTGCCTGTGTTTCAGGTAACGCTTGGGAACAGAGTGAAAACGGTGAGATGGTAGCACCGAATCCTGATAAGTATATAAGAGTTACATTGAGAGAAAATGACGGAAATCTTTTCATTTCTGCAATTCAGAATACAACTGCTCCCGAAACTGCAACAACAGTTTATAACGGAAGCAATAAGCTCGAGGATGTAAATGTTATTGATGAGGCGGAAACGGTTGAAACAACGACTCAGCCGCCTGAATCAACAACTGAGGCTTCATCAGAAAATCCAAGTGAAGCTGCAAGCGCAACGGAAAGCACTACTGCTGATGAGGATGCCTCGTCACAGTAGCGCTTGAAATCTATATTCAATCCGTTTTGATACAGGCTTTTTTGTAAAGCATAGCTTACCTGTATCTTGAACAACGGTTTTATTACATTCTATGTTGAAAAAACGGACAAGTGACAAAATAAACAAATAAGAGAGGATTATTTATGCTCCAGTTTGAAGAATTGAAATTACGACTTATCGCTCACGAGGAAGAGCTTACTAACCTTGCAGATGCATTAGGTCTTGAAAAAATGAAAAAGGAAATTGCGGTGCTCGAAGAACAGCAGGCACAGGAAGGTTTCTGGGACGATATTCAGAATTCACAGAAGGTGCTTCAGCGTACAAGTGTATTGAAAAATAAGGTTTCTTCTTATGAAAGACTTAAGTCTGACTATGAGGATGCGCTTGTTATGATTGAGCTTGCAGATGAAGAAGAGGATGAGAGTCTTGTTGACGAGTGTACTCAGGGTGTTGATAAGTTTGAAAAGGACCTTGATTCACAGACTCTTGCAACACTTTTAACAGGCGAATATGACTCAAAAAATGCAATTCTTACGTTCCACGCAGGTGCAGGCGGAACTGAAGCTCAGGACTGGGCACAGATGCTTTTCAGAATGTATAACCGTTGGGGTGAGCGTCACGGATATAAGGTTTCAACACTTGATTATCTTGACGGTGATGAAGCAGGACTTAAATCTGCTTGTATTCTTATTGAGGGTGAAAATGCATACGGCTTTATGAAGAGTGAAGCAGGTATTCACCGTCTTGTCCGAGTTTCACCTTTTGATGCTTCAGGCAGACGTCATACATCATTTGCTTCTCTTGAAGTAATGCCTGAAATCGATGAAGATACAAATGTTGATATTAACCCTGATGATATTGAAATGGCTGTTTATCGTGCAAGTGGTGCAGGTGGACAGAAGGTTAACAAAACATCATCTGCAGTTCGTCTTACACATAAGCCAACAGGTATTGTTGTTTCTTGTCAGGTTGAAAGAAGCCAGCATCAGAACAGAGAAGTTGCTATGACAATGCTTAAATCAAAGCTTATTGAGATTAAAGAGCGTGAGCATCTAGCAAAGATTGAAGATATTAAAGGCGACCATAAAGAAATTGCCTGGGGTAGCCAGATTCGTTCTTATGTATTTATGCCATATACTCTTGCAAAGGACCACAGAACATCATTTGAAAACGGTAATATAAATGCAGTTATGGACGGCGACCTTGACGGATTTATCAACGCATATCTCAAAATGCAGTCACAGAAAAATCTTGAAAACAACTAAAAAACGCATACGTATAGTGGCAGGCTTCCACGCCTGCCTTTTTATTTAATATACAAATTATAATTTGTCGAGCTCTTTTTACGGGTGTCGATACTCGGCTCCCCTGAAAGGGGAGCTGGCGAGCGTATGCGAGACTGAGGGGTTTGTTCCCTTTATTACTTACTAACAGTGAACTTTGCACCCCCTCTGTCAACTTCGTTGACATCTCCCCTTTCAGGGGAGACAAGAAATTTAAAGAGCCCCATAAACTCCGATTTGTAAGATTTTTATAAAAAATAAGGCTATTGGTGAAAAACCAATAGCCTTTTATCTTTGAAACAACAACGGCGGGGTCTTGACCCCGCCCTACCGTTAGATATAAAATTTTATTTCTTTTTAGCAGCAGCTTTCATCTGCTTTTCTTTTTCTTCACTTGCGTTTACTATTATTATTGATATTGACCAGATACAGATGCCGAGTAGCAGGAACATTACTGCAAAGAAGCCGCCGCAAAGTGCGAAAACAGTAACGTCACCAAGATACTGCATAAGGAACGAAGTAATGATGCCTTCAACATTGAAAAGCTGTGACAGTGTAATTTCACCGTTAAGAACAGGTTTCGCGAAAAATCCTGTAAACGAAATGTATGATGCCAATGTACAAAGGAAGCCGGCACCTGAAAGTGCTGTAATAACCTTGATTTTATTTGAGAATGCTGCAAAACCAATAATCACAAGACCTAAAACAAGAGCAAGTGCCAGGAACGCAGCTGCCACTATAACAGGTCGGTAAAGCTCATTTTGAAGAATAGCTGCCTTAAAATCAAAATCTTCATTTGTAAAGCTTGAAAGTGTTTGTGCAAGTTCAGGAATTTCGCTAATTGAGATTGAATCATAAGTTACATGAAGTGTTGTTTCTTCACCTTCGCCAACAAAGTAATTCAAAAGGCCTGAAATATCCTCGTGTGTGATTTCAAATGTGAAGAAATCAACAAAATAAATTGCCGGAAACATTGCAACCGCAAGGATTACAGCTACAACTCTGTACAGGATATCAAAGCCTGTTGTTTTTTGTTTAGGAGATTTTGTTTTATTCATAGTTTTCACCTTACTTTCCCCAAGAAGAATTAAGCTGTACTGTTCTGTTAAATACAACCTTATCTTCTGTTGAGGTAATATCTACGCAGAAATAACCCTGACGCATGAACTGGAATGTATCTCCAACCTTAAGACCTTCCTTAAGGCCACCTTCGATTAAGCAATCATTAAGGATAACAAGAGATTCAGGATTAAGATTTTCTGTAAATGCACCGGCACTTTCGTCAGACGGATTTTCCTTGTTGAAAAGTCTGTCATAAAGTCTCACTTCAGCCTTAAATGAGTCAGCTTCACTTACCCAATGTAAAGTACCTTTTACCTTTCTGCCGTCAGGTGAATTGCCACCACGACTTTCAGGGTCATAAGTACAGTGAACACAAGTTACATTACCGTTTTCGTCTGTATCATAGCCTACACATTTTACGAAATATGCACTCTTAAGACGAACTTCATTACCGGGGAACAATCTGAAATACTTTTTAACAGGCTCAACCATAAAGTCTTCCTGTTCAACATAAATTGTCTTACCGAATGTAACCTTTCTTGTGCCCATTTCAGGATGGTCAGGATGAATTTCAACCTCAAGAGTCTCTGTCTTATCCTCAGGATAGTTGTCAATAACAACCTTTAAAGGACGAAGAACTGCCATTGCTCGTGGTGCATTTGCATTAAGCTCATCGCGGACACAAGATTCTAAGAGGCCGTAATCAACAACTGAATATGCCTTTGAAACACCGATTTTTTCACAGAAATTGCGGATTGCCGCAGCAGGATATCCACGTCTTCTCATGCCGCTGAGAGTAGCCATTCTCGGGTCGTTCCAACCGTCAACAATTCCCTCATTAACAAGTGCTAAACACTTTCTTTTACTTGTAAGGCAATAGTTAAGGTTAAGACGTGCAAACTCAATCTGTCTTGGTGGCATTTCGATGTCGAGTGCTCTCAAGAACCAGTCATAAAGCGGTCTGTGGTTTTCAAATTCAAGGGAGCAAAGAGAATGTGTAACACCTTCTTTAGCATCTGACAACGGATGAGCAAAGTCGTACATTGGATATACACACCACTTATCGCCTGTCTGGTGATGTGATACGTGAGCAATTCTGTAAATTACAGGGTACCGCATATTGATGTTAGCAGCTGCCATATCAATCTTTGCAAGAAGAACTCTTGCACCGTTAGGAAATTAAAAGTCAGTC
>JAFTUP010000224.1 GCA_017466205.1 Clostridia bacterium | reverse complement strand
CCATTTCTACAATAACGAAAGAATTCAACTAAAAACAAAACTGACTCCGCTTGAAAAACGGAATCAGTTTGTTGCTTAAAATTTAATTTTTCCCTACCATAGGTGCTTTTTTGTACTGTCTGTACAATTTGGAGCAGTCCAAAGAACAAGGGTGCTTTTCTGTGTGAAAGGAGTATGTTAACAAATGAGTTATATCAAAAGTTACGCTACTGTTGTGTTTGTTTTCTGCACGCGTGAATTAACTGTGTGTAAGTGGAGATGTTCTCCACGGGCTACAGCTTTTTTATGATTTCTGATACGGATTGCACGACGGATGTTACCCACTACAATTCTTTTAATCGCCTGCTCAAATGCGATAACCTTGTCCTCATGCATAAAACCGTAAACTAAAAGGATAGCTACTGCTAATTCTATTAAAGTTGTGATTGCAAATGTTGTTGACATAAAATCTACCTCCGATTATTTCGAGTTTTGTGTTCGATACCGAACAAGCTGGAACAAATGTTCTTTACAAGTCATATTATAGCTGTTTTTTTGTAAAAGTCAATACAAATGTTCGTAAAATTTTATATTTTCAGTCCGTTTTAGCGGACATTAAATTCTGATTTTTACCAATTTTTCTCAATGTTCGCTGTTTGTATTTGAATAATAACACAATATGTTGTGGTTGTCAATATATTTTTATACAATATATTTGATTTTTGCAAAAATTATATTTAATTTTTGAAATTTAAATAAATTTTGACAATCCGTTCGATAAATCGGAGTTTGTGGGGATGTTTATGTAATTCATTGGTGTCAGTGTAGGGCGGGGGCTTGCCCCCGCCGAAATGTCTCGGTCATTCTGAACGCGTAGTCGTTGGTTTATCTGTACACTTTAATGCGGACAGACAAGGATGTCTGTCCCTACGCGACTATAATGCAGGCGTGGAAGCCTGCCACTACGCGTTATTAATTCATCCCGACAAATTATAATTTGTAAAAAAATATTAAAATACCTATTTATTATTTTCATCAAATGGTGTACAATAATTTGGATAATGGGATTTTATATATAATTGTATTCTTTACGAGGTAAAAATATGTTTGTTGATATTGCTAAAATCAAGATTAAAGCGGGTGACGGTGGTAATGGTGCCGTTGCATTTCACAGAGAAAAATATATAAACGCAGGTGGCCCTGACGGTGGTGACGGCGGTCGAGGTGGCAACATCGTCTTTCAGGTTGATGACAACCTTTCAACTCTTGCCGATTTCCGTTATAAGAGAAAGTATAAGGCTGAAAACGGTGCTAACGGAAGTGGCAGTCGTTGCAGTGGTAAAAAGGGCAAAGATTTGATTATCAAAGTTCCTCGTGGCACAGTTATCCGTGAGGTTGAAAGCGGAGTTGTTATGGCTGATATGTCAACTGACGAGCAGTTCATCGGTGCTAAAGGTGGTCGAGGCGGTTGGGGTAACTCACACTTTGCAACATCTACACGACAGACACCTAAATTTGCTAAAAACGGTGCTCCCGGTGAAGAATGGGAAGTAAGCCTTGAACTTAAACTTATCGCAGACGTTGGACTTTTAGGTTTCCCTAATGTCGGTAAATCTTCACTGATTTCTGTTGTAAGTCAGGCTAAGCCTATTGTAGGTGACTATCATTTCACAACAATTATCCCTGTCCTTGGTGTCGTTTCAATGGGACCTGAAAAGAGTTTTGTTATGGCTGATATTCCGGGACTTATTGAGGGTGCTGCCGAGGGTATCGGTTTAGGCCACGAATTCTTACGCCATGTTGAGCGTTGCAGAATGCTTGTTCACATTGTTGACGTTGCAGGAAGCGAAGGCAGAAATCCTATTGAAGACTTTGAGGCAATTAATACAGAGCTTGAAAAATTCAATCCTGAATTAGCTCGTTGTCCACAGATTGTGGCAGGTAATAAAATCGACCTTGCAACTGACGAACAGTTAGAGGAATTCAAAAAGTATATTGAGGACAAAGGCTACGAATACTATGAGATAGTAGCACCAATCAAGCACAATACTCAGGAGCTTATCAATGCAGTTGCAAGAAAGCTTGATACACTCCCTCCTGTCAAGCGTTATGAAAGCGAAGAAATTCCAATGGAGGTTATTGCTAAAAAGAGTAACGACGGCTTTACAGTTACAGTTGAAGACGGTGTATATATTGTTGAGGCTGACTGGATTTACAGAATCCTCTGCAAAACTGACCTTGACGACTATGAATCGCTTCAATACTTCCAGAGAGTTATTCAGGAACGTGGCGTTATTCAGGCACTGATTGACAAGGGTATTACCGAGGGTGATACCGTAAGCATTTACGACCTTGAATTTGACTATGTTCCATAAGGATTTTGAAATATGAGATTATTTGATAAAGATATAAAGGCGGACACTTTAAGTCCCCTGACACTTGCGTTTACGGGTGATGCTGTTTTTTCGCTTTTCATCCGTGAAATGCTTGTATGTCAGGCAAATCGCCCTGTTGGCGAGTTACATAAGCTTTCGGTTCAATCGGTGAAGGCATCTGCTCAGGCAAAAGCTATGAGAGGAATTATGCCCTTGCTTTCCGAAAAGGAAACTGATGTGTTCAAGCGTGGCAGAAATGCTCACACATCACACACACCAAAAAACCAAAGCGGATGTGACTATCATTACGCAACAGGTTTTGAAACACTTGTAGGTTATCTGTACCTTAAAGGTGAAGACGAAAGATTAAAATTTTTGCTTAATGAAGTCATCAAGGTTTTTGAGGATGACAAAGGTGAAAAAGCTCCCGAATAATATTAAGGAAATTTTATCTGACACAGTAGTTTTTATTGCAGGCGGAGTTGCACTTTCAATTGCCATAAACTGCTTTTTATCTGACAATGATATTCTGTTTGGCGGTTTTACGGGAATTGCCACAATACTTAATTATCTTTTTAAAATTCCAATTGGCACAGCAATTTTTTTAATGAATGTTCCAATGTTCATTGTTGCATTAAAAAAATTAGGCGGAAAATTCATAAGACGTACCATCTGGGCAACCTTTATCACTTCTGCACTTATTGACATTGGTATATTCCTGCCCACATACACCAGTGACCTTTTATTGTCATCAATTATCGGTGGTGCTCTTGTGGGTGTTGGTCTTGGAATAATCTTTATAAGAAATGCCACAACAGGTGGTGTTGATATTATCGCAAAGCTTATTCAGATAAATCATCCGCATTTTTCCTTTGGAAAAAGTATTTTGATTTTTGATGCTGTTGTAGTGGTTGTTGGCGGACTTATCTATGGAAATGTTGAAGCAGTCCTCTACGCAACCGTTGTGACCTTTGTCAGCGCACAGGTGCTTGATTATATCATCTATGGCGTTGGTCGCGGTGCAACAATTATGATAATCACCGAAAAAGGTAATAATATCCGAAATATGATTATCAAGGATTTTAACAAAGGCGTTACGATTATTAAAGGTGAAGGTGGATATTCAGGAAAAGGTCTTGATATACTCCTTTGTGCCTGTTATGACAACCAGACACAGAAAATTATAAAGAAAATAAAGTCCGCTGATGAAAATGCTTTTTTTATTGTGACACAGTCAAAGCAGATTCTCGGTAACGGATTTAAAAGTATATAATATCGGGGATACGATATAAATGAATATGAAAAGCTTCGCTACTCTACCTATAATTACTATTTTATGTGGTATTTTCATTTTAGGGCTTGGCATTAAAGAAACTGCCACATCCAACACAAAAGATTATACTGAAACCACAGGATATTTTTATTATTCAACTTTGGCAAAAGACGAACACTATGATGCCGATAAAGATGCTGTTTCAGCACCTACATACTTTTTAACATACAGATATTATGTCGGTGGTGAAGAATACACAGTAACGGGCTCTTCTCCAACAGCTTTTGTTCCATCAATTGACGAAGAAATAAAGATATTATATGATGTAGAAAATCCTGAAAATGCAGTCATTGGAGGACCTTCAAAAAGAAGCAACGCTTTAATAATAATTGGTATTTTCTTTATTCTCTGTTCGCTTCCCTTCTTAGTTATTATTTTCGGGAATAATATCCAATCCCTGAAAGTTGACAAAATGGGCATTCTTATGGGCTTGATTGTAGCCATTGTGGGATATGGTGCATTATCTATGATTTGTGGCTCATTCTCTCCTATTGGAATATTCAAATATCTTGACTCTTCATTTATGTTGCCCTTGATTATCCCAATTTTAATGATTATAGCAGGGGTATTTTCGGTTATTAAAAGTATATTTTTCTATAAACCACAAGACTAATTTCTATAAGAGGTAAACTATGGCAAAAAAAGAAAACATCAGAAATTTTTCAATTATCGCTCATATCGATCACGGTAAAAGTACACTTGCCGACAGACTTTTAGAGCTCACTGAAACTGTTGCAAAACGTGATATGACCGAACAATTACTTGATAATATGGACCTTGAGCGTGAGCGTGGTATCACAATCAAGGCGCATGCCGTTAAGCTTGACTACAAGGCTAATGACGGCAAGACTTATGAGCTTAACTTAATTGACACCCCAGGTCACGTTGACTTTAACTATGAGGTTTCTCGTTCTCTTGCTGCGTGTGAGGGTGCTGTGCTTATAATCGATGCATCTCAGGGTGTTGAAGCACAGACACTTGCAAATACATATTTAGCACTTGACCACGACCTTGAATTAGTGCCGGTCATCAATAAAATCGACTTGCCTGCGGCTGACCCTGACAGAGTTGCAAATGAAGTTGAAGAAGTTATCGGTCTTCCTTGCGATGAAGCTCCACGTGTTTCGGCAAAAACAGGACAAAATATCGAACAGGTGCTTGAAAGTATCGTTTCTCTTGTGCCACCACCTGAAAATCACGATGACAAGCCACTTCGTGCACTTGTTTTCGACTCTGTTTATGACAGCTACAAGGGTGTTATCGTTTATGTTCGTATTATGGACGGTAAAATCAAGCCCGGTGACACAATGCGAATGATGGCAACAGGTGCTGAATTCAATGTTGTTGAAGTTGGATATATGCGACCAAACGCTATGGAGCCGCAGAAAGAGCTGACATCAGGTGAAGTCGGATATATTACTGCATCAATCAAAACTGTTGGTGATGCTCGAGTTGGTGACACAGTTACAACTGCTGAAAACCCTGCAAGCGAGCCTTTGGCAGGTTACAGAAAAGTTAATCCTATGGTTTTCTGCGGTGTTTATCCTGCTGACGGTGCTGACTATGAAAATCTTCGTGAAGCTCTTGAAAAATTGCAGTTAAACGATGCTGCACTTTCATTTGAGCCTGAAACATCAGGTGCTTTGGGATTTGGTTTCCGTTGCGGTTTCTTAGGACTTTTACATCTTGAAATTATTCAGGAAAGACTTGAAAGAGAATATAACCTTGACTTGGTTACAACAATTCCAAGCGTTATTTATAAAGTTCACCTTACAAATGGTGAGGTTATCCAAATTGACAACCCAAGCCATTATCCTGACCCTGCAAATATTGACTATTGCGAAGAGCCAACGGTTGAGGCACACATTTATGCTCCACCTGAATATATAGGTGCAATTATGAACCTTTGTCAGGACAGACGAGGTGTTTATGTAAATACTACTCACTTAGCCTCTGACCGTGTTGATTTGCATTATATTCTGCCACTTAACGAAATCATTTATGACTTCTTTGATGTTCTTAAATCCCGTACTCGTGGTTATGCTTCATTCGACTATGAAATGAGTGATTATCAGCGTTCAAGCATCATTAAGCTTGACGTGCTTCTCAACGGTGATATTATTGATGCACTTTCATTTATGATTCACTCTGAAAAGGCTTATGCAAAGGCTCGAAGAATTGCTGAAAAGCTTAAGGACAATATTCCACGCCAGATGTTTGAAATTCCGATTCAGATGGCTATTGGCGGTAAGGTTATCGCTCGAGAAACAGTTAAGGCTATGCGAAAAGACGTTCTTGCAAAGTGCTACGGCGGTGATATTACCCGTAAAAAGAAATTGCTTGAAAAACAGAAGGAAGGTAAAAAGCGTATGCGTCACTTTGGTACTGTCGAAGTACCGCAAGAGGCATTTATGGCTGTGCTTAAACTTGATGATGAATAAAGAAATATTTGAAAAATTAAAAGAATTAGAAATTGAATATAAAATGATAGAGCATCCGGCTGCATTCACAATGGAGGAAATCGCAGAATATGACTTGCATTCTCACGGCCATATTCCTAAAAACCTTGTTCTTCGTGATGTTAAGGGTACTCGCAATATGCTTGTTGTTCTTCACGGTGACAAAAGAGCAAATCTTCAGTTAATCCGTGCAGAAATTGACTCAACAAAGTTAAGTTTTGCTTCTGATGAAAGATTGGACAAGTTTTTAAAGGTTGAAAAAGGCTCTGTTTCTCCTTTTGGCGTAATTTACGATACAGAAAAAGAGCTTGAAATCTATTTTGATGCAGACCTTAAAAATGAAGAAATCGTTGGCTGTCACCCAAATGACAATCACGCAACTGTATTTCTTAAATTCAGTGACCTTGTTACATACATTAAGTCTTGTGGTCACATAATCACATATATCAAGGTATGAAAAATATAGGACTTTATCTTCATATCCCCTTTTGTCGTTCAAAATGTCCATACTGTGATTTTTACTCATTTTCAGGTAAGGAAAATCAGAAAAATGATTACACAAAAGCATTAAACGATAGAATTTTGTCAAGTATTTCTGCTTTACAACGTAAAGGTGATACACTTTATATTGGTGGCGGAACACCGTCTGTTTTAGGTGCAGAAAATCTTGCTACTCTTGTAAAAACCTGCAAATCAGGTTTTCTTACAGACAATGCTGAAATAACTGTTGAATGTAACCCCAAGGGACTTAATGAAGATTTTTTCAAAATTTTGCACGATTGTGGTGTTAACAGAATTTCAATGGGACTTCAATCTGCTATTGATAGCGAAAGACGAGTTTTAGGTCGTTTAAGTGACAGAAATCAGGTCGAAAATGTTGTTAAAACTGCTCAAAAAGTAGGTTTTGAAAATATCACACTTGATGTTATGCTTGGAATACCTAATCAGACAGAAAAAAGTTTAAATGAAACTCTTGATTTTTGTATTTCACTTGGCATACCACACATAAGTGCATATATGCTGAAACTTGAAGAAAACACTCATTTTTATAAAAATCAACATAAATATAATTTCCCTGACGACGATTTGACAGCTGATTTGTATTTGCAGATGTGCGAGGTTCTTGAAAACAACGGAATAATGCAATATGAGATTTCAAATTTCTCGAAACAGGGCTTTGAGAGTCAGCACAATTTAAAATATTGGCATTGTGAGGAATATTTGGGTCTTGGCCCGTCTGCTCATTCATTTTTGAATGGCAAAAGGTTTTATTTTGACAGGGATTTTAAGTCGTTTATGAATGGTAATTCACCTATTGAAGATGGTATTGGTGGAGATTTCACCGAATATGCAATGCTTGAGTTAAGACTCACAGAAGGATTGAGTGAAAACAAAGTTTTCGGGCGTTTCGGTCATTCAATTCCGAAAGAGATATATGACAAATCAAAGATTTTCATTGATAATGAGTATATGATTGAAAGTGAAAACGGTTTAGCATTAACCCGAAAAGGATTTTTGATGTCAAATACAATATTGGCAGAGATATTATAATTTATGGATAAGAAACAATTACCAAAAAGAAAACATATAAGATTAAGAAATTATAATTATTCTCAAAACGGTTGTTATTTTATAACTATATGTGTTAAAGATAAAAGACAATTGTTAGGACATTACAGGTCAAAAGAAAAACTTGTAGGGGCAGGTCTCCGTGCCTGCCCGAGAGATTTAATCGCCTTGACGCCCTTGGGTAGAGAAGTAGAAAAAGCAATAGACTACATTCACACACATTATAACGATTTTGATATTGAAAATGCAATTGTAATGCCTAATCATGTACATCTTTTAATCACCATTGATAATATTGAGGCTCGATACACGGGCAGGCACGGAGACCTGCCCCTACAAGATGTCATAAGAAATTTCAAATCTTACACAACGAAAAAGTATTGGGAATTAACTGGTGAGAAAAGTAATGTTTTGTGGCAAAGTCGATATATCGATCACATAATCCGAAACCAAGCTGATTTTGAATATCATTGGAACTACATTGAGTACAATGCGTTAAAAGAATACAAATAATTGCATTTGACATTATATTTTTCTTATGTTAAAATACATTCTTGCATATTGAAGAAAGGAGTGGTACGAATGCCTATTAAAATTGATGACCAATTACCGGCAAGACATAATCTTGAGTTGGAGAATATCTTTGTTATGACAGAGCAGAGGGCGAGTATTCAGGACATTCGTCCGCTGAAGATTATTCTTCTTAACTTGATGCCTACTAAAATCGAAACTGAAACACAGATTTTGAGACTTCTCAGTAATTCACCTTTACAGGTTGAGGTTGAGCTTTTACAGGTTGCAAGTCACGAAAGCAAAAATACGAGTAAAGAGCACATGCTCAAATTCTACAAGACCTTTGACGATATTAAATACCAGAAATTTGACGGTATGATTGTAACGGGTGCACCTGTTGAAATGATGCCGTTTGAAGAGGTTGACTATTGGGAAGAGCTTTGTAAAATCTTCGACTGGGCAAAGACTCACGTTTATTCTTCTTTCCACATCTGTTGGGGTGCTCAGGCTGCACTTTACTATCATTATGGTATTCCAAAGTACAAATTACCTGAAAAGATGTTTGGTATTTTCCCACATAAACCACTTGATATGTATCATCCGTTGCTTCGTGGTTTCAGCGATTTGTTCTATGTGCCACATTCAAGACATACGGAAACTAAAAAAGAGGATATAGCACTTGTTAAGGACTTGCAGATTCTTTCTTATTCCGAGATTTCAGGTGTTCACCTTGTGGCTGATATGGATTGCAGAAATTTCTACTGCACAGGTCACAGTGAATACGATAGTGATACACTTGCTCGTGAATATTTCAGAGATTTACACAGAGGATTAGATATTAAAATTCCTTACAATTATTTTCCCAACAACGATACACAGTTGACACCTCCACTTACCTGGCGAGGTGCAGGAAGCCTTTTATTCCAGAACTGGCTCAACTACTTTGTGTATCAAAGAACACCTTATGATGTAAATGATATTAAATAAACAAAAAAGAACCGAACAGATTAATTGAACTGCCCCAAGTTGTGCAGACAGAACAAAAAAGCCTACTTGGTGTAGAAAATTAAATTTAAGCAACAAACTGATTTCGTTTTTCTAACGGAGTCAGTTTTGTTTTTGTTTGAATACGATAATTGTTGTAAAAGTTAAT
>JAFTUP010000223.1 GCA_017466205.1 Clostridia bacterium | reverse complement strand
TCTGCATCGTCAATCATTGCTTTTGCAATTCTGTCCTTAACGCTTCCTGCAGGATTGAAATACTCCAGTTTCGCAAGGATTGTGGCAGAAAGTTCCTTGTTCTTTTCATAATTTTTGAGTTCTAAAAGCGGTGTACCGCCTACTAAATCTGTAATACTTTCATATGTTTTCATAGAAAATCGCTCCTTTTATTTTTTATATAGTCATAATGTCCATTACTCGAGATTATCAGCGACAACATCGTTCTTTTCTATGCATTTGCATAAAATACACCTCCATATTTCCTACAATGCCTACCTATTTTGTAGGTGTTATTATACCACTATCATTTTATTTTGTCAATACCTTTTTCAAAATTTGCATCAAAAAGTTTTAAACAACTTTATAAAAATTTATTTTTGTTTTTTCGGCTTTATATTGACAAAATTGCATTTTCGTTATATAATACTTATTAAATACATAGGTATTATATATTTTATTATATGCTACCGATAGAAATATATTACCAATTGTTAGAATTTAACAAAGGAGGCGTTTGATGCGTGAAATCCAATAAAATAGATTTGACCTTTTTTGATACGGTGCATGACCGAAAAAATACCGGCTCTATTAAATATGATACTCTTCCCTCCGGAAGGCGATATAATGATATTATTCCAATGTGGATAGCTGATATGGATTTCAAAGTTCCTATTGAAGTAGAAAATGCATTACTTTCTGTTTCAGAGCATGGAATATTCGGCTACACAAACACAGATGATGAATATGATGCCGTTTTGGGCGACTGGTATCTGCAGCGGATGAATTGGCAAACGCAGCCTGAATGGAATATTAAAACACCGGGTGTTGTATTTGCAATAGCAGCGGCGATAAATGCTTTTTCAAATATCGGGGATTCTATTTTAATCTGCCAGCCCGTATATTACCCATTTGCAAATGTGGTTACTGCAAACAAGAGAAACCTTGTAGCGTCACAGCTTCAGCTATCCGGCGGCAAATATGAGATTGATTTTGATGATTTGGAAAAGAAAATTACCGATAATTCTGTCAAGGTATTCCTCTTGTGTTCCCCTCATAACCCTGTAGGACGAGTATGGACTAAAGAAGAACTTTTAGAGATTGGGCGAATATGCCTGAAACACAATGTATTAATTGTGTCAGACGAAATCCATTCTGATTTTATCTATAAAGGATCTGTTCATATTCCTATTGCATCATTATCAGATGAACTGGCAGAGCAAACAATAACCTGTACCGCTCCAAGTAAGACCTTCAATTTAGCAGGTCTTCAGGCAGCTAATATTTTTGCCAAAAATCCGGTATTACGTGAAAAGCTTCAGAAAGCATGTACAAAAACGGGATACAGCAATTTAAACACAATGGCAATTGTCGCTGCAAAAGCGGCATATAAGTACGGAGAACCTTGGCTTAATACACTGCTTGAATATCTGCAAAACAATATTTCACTTTTGCATAATTCTCTTGCAGGCAGTAAAATTTCGCTGATTCACCCGGAAGGTACTTATTTAATGTGGTTAGATTGTCGGGCACTGAATTTAACTGACCGTGAATTAAAGAACTTTTTTATTAACGAGGCAGGACTGTGGTTACACAACGGTTCTACCTTCGGCGCAGGCGGCAGTGGGTTTATGAGAATGAACATTGCCTGCCCGAAATCCATTCTAAAAGAAGCACTCTCACGCCTTGATAAGGCATTAAAAGAAAGGAGTTATTTATAATGATTTACGCAGATAATGCAGCAACAACAAAAATGAGCAAGACAGCAATTAACGCTATGCTGCCATACTTTGACACAATATACGGAAACCCATCAAGTCTCCACACAGTCGGACAAGAGGCAGCCGAAGCGCTTCTTTCATCAAGAAAAGCTATCGCAGAAATCTTAGGCTGTAATGCCAATGAAATTTATTTTACCTCCGGCGGAAGCGAAGCAGACAATCAAGCGATTATATCTGCTGCACTTTCCGGAGAAAGAAAAGGAAAAAAACATATTATTTCTACTGCAATTGAGCACCACGCTGTGCTCCATACACTAAACAAGCTTGAAAAGCAAGGCTTTGAAATTACTCTGCTTGATGCACATGACGATGGAATTGTAAGAACGGAAGATTTAATACAGGCTATACGTCCTGACACAGCATTGGTAACCGTTATGTACGCAAACAACGAAATCGGCACCATTCAGCCTATCCGTGAAATAGGTGCAATCTGTCGTGAGAAAGGAATACCTTTTCACACCGATGCTGTTCAGGCAGTCGGCCATATTGATATTGATGTTCAAAGAGATAATATTGATATGCTTTCGCTTTCTGCGCATAAATTTCACGGTCCCAAAGGAATTGGGGTTCTGTATGCAAAAAGAGGCACAGTTTTAACAAATCTGATAGAAGGAGGCGCTCAGGAGCGAGGGAAACGTGCAGGAACTGAAAATATCCCTGCAATAGTTGCTATGTCCGCAGCATTAAAGGAAGCTGCTGAACATATAGAAGAAAACGCAGCAAAGCTTACCGCAATGCGTGACAGATTGATTGAAGGCCTTTTGCAGATACCGCATACTATTCTTAACGGAGACCATAGCAAACGGCTTCCCGGTAATGTAAATGTATGCTTCGAGGCCATTGAGGGTGAATCACTTCTTCTTTTGCTTAGTGAAAAAGGAATTTGTGCATCTTCAGGTTCAGCCTGCACATCAGGCTCTTTAGATCCGAGTCATGTTCTTCTTGCAATAGGAAGACCGCACGAAATTGCACATGGTTCACTCCGGCTTTCTCTTTCGGAAGAAAATACGCCGGAGGACATTGAATACATCATAAAGACTGTACCGGAGCTTGTAGAGTATTTGAGAAATATGTCTCCGATATGGAATGATTTACAGAAGGGAGAAAAGAATTATGTTATACAGTGAAAAAGTAATGGACCATTTTACTCACCCACGCAACGTAGGCACAATAGAAAATGCTGACGGCGTTGGTGAAGTCGGTAATGCAAAATGCGGAGATATTATGAAAATATATCTTAAAATAGATGACGGCATTATTTCCGATGTCAAGTTCAACACTTTCGGTTGCGGCAGTGCAATTGCTTCAAGCTCAATGGCAACCGAAATGATTAAGGGTAAACCTCTTTCAAAAGCTCTGGAGCTTACAAACAAAGCTGTTGTGGAAGCTCTTGACGGACTTCCGCCCCACAAAATTCATTGCTCGGTTCTTGCAGAAGAAGCTGTCAAGGCTGCCATTAAAGATTATTACGACAAAAACGGAATTGAATATGATAAGACACAGTTTCCCGACTGTGAATCATGCGGACACTGCTCAGACGGAAGCTGCGGATTATAAATAAGTATGACAAGGAAGTGATTAACAATGAGTAAGGAAATAACACGCGAAGATGCATGGAGTTTACTAACTGAATACAACAAAGACCGTTTTCACTTAAAACACGCTCTGACTGTTGAGGGTGTAATGAAATATTTTGCCAAAGAGCTTGGCTATGGTAATGAAGAAGATTTCTGGGGTATAGTCGGACTTTTACACGATTTGGATTTTGAACAGTTCCCCGAAGAACATTGCATTAAAGAGCAGGAAATTATGAAAGAGTGCGACATTGACGAGCGTATTATTCATGCCACTGCAAGTCACGGCTACGCCTTGACTGTTGATATTAAGCCTGAGCACGAAATGGAAAAGGTTTTGTATGCAGT
>JAFTUP010000222.1 GCA_017466205.1 Clostridia bacterium | reverse complement strand
TTTGAAGATTACTTTGTGAAGTTTCAAAGTCAATATTGGAAAATATAGGTAAACAATTTGTAAAATCCGATAAGTATTTCATAGACATTCCCTTTTCACTTTTAATTTTCATTTACAATAATAAGAGGTTATTGTAAGTTATTAGTTTTATTTTCTCAAACCTTTTTCAAACAGAAACAAATAACTGCTATTTCTGCTTGAGAAAATTTTGAAAAGATTTATTAAAATATTCCCTATTTATATATTAATCGTAAAAAATCAACATTTTGTGACAAATAAAAATATTTTTTGAAGCACCGATAAATTAATACCGGTGCTTATTCTTGTTTTATGTGTTTTTAGATTATCCGAACCAGCCCTCGTCACCGTTTGGGTCATCATTACCAAATTCAAGATTACCCGGTGATGATGCTGTGATTACATCTTCAACTTCATAGATTGTTACATCAAAATCAGGAGTTTCATATTTTTTCATGGTATATCCTTTCTATATATAAAAGTCGCCACCTTAAACGAGTTGTTTGGTGTTATGTTATATGAAGTGATGTGCTTAAAATGACGACTTTTATTCGAAAAAAGTAAAGTTTGTTTAATGAATAATAGGGGAGTTATGCTTCCCATCCATACTGTTCTGCTGCGATTGGATAGTATTTGTTGTACATTTCTCCGAATTCTGCTGTTACTTCAACAGGGAAGAAATACCAAGTGTCATCAACACAGATATATGCATAAGCTGTAAGACCGTTGTCAAGTTCATCTTCTGGTATTCCGGTTACAAGGCAAGTGAACATATAATATCCATCTGCATCCTGAATATAGCTGATAGGTTTATCAACAAAACCTTCTGCTGTGCCACCTTGTGCAACAGTCTTTGCAACATCAATGTTAAATTCTGTTTCTGCAGTTGAATATACAAAACCTACTTTTGAGATTTTTTCTGTTGCATTTTCATTTGAACCTGCGATGTATTTGTTAAAGTCAGCATCAGAAATCTTTGCTCTTGTTCTTACATCAAATGTACCTGCATAAGAACCGTCATCATTTCTGTTAAATCTGATTTGTGATGACATAGCAGTTACGATAGTTTTTTCATAAACTACAACATTGTCACTAACTTCTTTTTGGTTGTCTGTAATCTCAACAGCACCTTCGCCATTGTAGAATACATAACCATCTGCGAGAACATCATTTACAGTTGTTCCTGATGTTGTAAAGCCATCTTCATAAGTACCGCCATAAACTTTTGTAGTGTTATCTCCCTCAACAAAAATATCTACATATCCGTTTTCAGAGATGATTTCACCACCATTGACATTAACTGTACCACCTGAATTAGTAATACCATTTGTTGTACTTACAATTGTACCATTGTTAAGATTGAGAGTACCACCATCAACTTTAACTGTACCACCGTCAATTGTACCATTACCAAGGGAGTCAGCAATGTTTAGTAATCCACCATTACCAACTAAAATTGAATTTTCATCATTTACTTCAAGGTTTTTACCATTAAGGTCGAGAGTTGTTATACCATCAAATGTAAGTGTTGAATTTAAAAGAATATCAGTAAGTAATTTAAGCTTGCTGTCAATATCTTTATTTGCTTTATTTACACCCTCATCAACACTTGGAAAATATTCTGTTGTACCGTCAGGCTGAATAACTGATACAGGGAATTTATTTTTAACAATTACATTTCCCCTAATTTCTTGGAACTCACCAAAATCAGTTATATTGTTATCGTCATTATCATAATAGAAATGACCTTCTGCAAGAAGATTTGCAAGTGTATAATTTGCCGGTGCAAAATAAAGGTCAATACCTCCATTGAAGGTGCCACCATAAAGAGTAGCAACCGGACCAGTTTTTGTGCTTACATATAAACCATATTTTTCACCAGAAATTTCACCATCATAGACGATTGCATGTCCAGAACTATTTATACCGTATTCTTTACCATTTATTGAACCACCATATACAATAAGTGTATTATCACTTATAATAGCAGTTTTAGCTGTACTGATAATATTACCATTTTCAATAATTAATGTACCAGTATTAGCGAATACTGAACCGAATGATTCATTAGTGTTTATAATTTTTCCTGTTCCAACGCTA
>JAFTUP010000221.1 GCA_017466205.1 Clostridia bacterium | reverse complement strand
TTTTTATTTCAGCACCAAGATGGCGTAATATATTAATCATTGCAGAAACGTCGCTGATATTGGGAATATTCTCAATGCGACAAACACCCTCTGCGAGAATGGTAGCAGGTATAATAGCCACAACAGCATTTTTAGCACCGCTGATTTCAACTTCACCGGATAATCTGTTACCACCATTTACTATGATTTTTTCCAAGGAATCTTCCCTCCCAAAAAACCAAATATGTTGTAAAAAACAACCGAATATAAGAATAACACAATATGTTGTAAAAAAAGCTGTAAAATTGGCCTCTGAACCACAATTTAAGGAACACGCTCAAAAGCCTTTAATAGTATAACACAAAAAAACAAAAATTAAAAGAGTATTTTGCAATTTTTTATTACAATTTTTACAAATCAAAAGAACAAATGTTCATTTTATAGTTGACTAACAAGAGCTTTTATTGTATAATATAGTTCACGGTAGGGCGGGGTCTTGACCCCGCCGTCAACAAGCAACTGACAACCAAATATCGGCGGGGGTGCGGGTGTCCAGTGGACACCTCTGCGAAGCAGAAGCACCGACCGAACCGGCAGGTGAGACACAAGACCCCGACCTACCACACAAAGGAGATTTATATGATCTATTCTTTAGAAAACAATATTTTAAAAATTGAAATTGACACTCATGGTGCGGAACTTTCTTCCGTTTTCAATAAAAAGGAAAACAAAGAAATGCTCTGGCAGGGCAATCCTGATTTCTGGGGAAGAAAAAGTCCTGTACTTTTTCCTGTTGTCGGCAAATACAAGAACGGAAAAACTACATATAACGGAAAAGAATATTCACTCGGTCAACACGGTTTTGCAAGAGACAGCGAATTTAATCTTATTGAAAAAACGGATAATAAGCTCTCTTTTGAACTGACAAGTGATGAGAACACTCTCACAAAATACCCTTTCAGCTTCCGTCTTATCTGTTCATTCGAGCTTATAGATAACAAAATAATCGTTGGTTGGAATGTCCGGAACACAGACGATAAAACAATTTATTTCTCAATCGGTGCTCATCCTGCTTTTTACTGTGAAAAGAGTAAAACGGTTCTCTCAATGAATGGTGAAAACCTTAAATATAATCTTATCAATACCGATGGTCTTTATACACCAAAAACTTATGACCTTGAAAACGAATTTGTGCTTCACGATAATATTTTTGATAACGATGCACTTATTATAGAAAACGGTAATGTGACAAAGGTTTCACTTTCTGACAATGGTAAAAATTATCTGACAGTTAAATTTAATACACCGCTTTTCGGCATTTGGTCACCTACAAAGAAAAACGCTCCTTTTGTATGTATCGAGCCTTGGTACGGCAGATGTGACGGAGAAGATTTCGATGGTGATATTACTGAAAGAGAATGGGGCAACTCATTAAATGTAAATGAAACTTGGTACAAGGAGTATGAAATAATTATTAATGAGTAAGTATAAATATATTTTATTTGATTTTGACGGAACGCTGACAGACTCATCAGAAGGAATTTACAAGAGCCTTACTTATGCTTTTGAAAGCTACGGTCACGGAACTCCGTCAGCAGATTTGCTAAAAAAATTCATAGGTCCTCCACTTTATCACAGTTTTACTGTGTTCTGTGGTTTTGATGACAAACACGCTTGGGAAATGACAGATAAATACCGTGAAAGATACCGTAAAATCGGTTATCTTGAAAGTCGTCTTTACGAAGGTATTCCTGAAACATTAAAAGCACTTAAAGAACAAGGTTATATTCTTGCAACTGCATCTTCAAAGCCTTTACACTTTGTTGACCAGATTTGCGAAAATCTTGGAATCAAAGAGTATTTTGATTTCCTTGGCGGTACTGAATTTGACAACACAAGTGAAAGCAAAGCAACCGTTATTGAAAATGCTATGAAAAACCTTGGTGCATCTTTAGATGACACTCTTATGGTCGGTGACAGACTTTTTGACATTGAGGGTGCTCATCAGGTTGGAATCCCTTGTTGTGCAGTTCTTTACGGATTCGGTAACCGTGAAGAATTCGAAGAATACAATGCTGAATACATTGTGGAAACACCGGAAGAAATTTTAGATATAGTGAAGTGAGAATATGTCAACGCCTTTAGCAGACAGACTTCGTCCTCAGACCATTGACGATATGGTTGGACAACGTCACCTTTTAGGTGAAAATATGCCTTTACGAAACATTGTTGAGTCAGGCTATCTCCCAAATTTAATATTTTACGGTCCGTCAGGTACAGGCAAGACAACATTGGCTCGGATTATTGCGAAAAACACGAATCGCAAGTTGCACCACATTAACGGAACAAATGCAAGTACAGCCGACATAAAAGCAATCGTCAGCGAGCTTGACACATTTGCAGCACCAAACGGTATTCTTTTATACCTTGATGAAATTCAATATTTCAACAAAAAACAACAACAGAGCTTGCTTGAATACATTGAAAGCGGCAAGATTACGCTTATTGCATCAACTACTGAAAATCCGTATTTTTACATATACTCTGCGGTGCTTTCCCGCTGTACTGTTTTTGAATTCAAATCAGTTACACCTGAAGATGTTGTACCTGCAGTAAAGCGTGGTTTTGATTTCCTTGAAAAGGAAACAGGAATTGCTCTTGAAATTGAAGATGATGTTTGTGAGCATATTGCAACTGCCTGTGGTGGTGATGTGCGAAAATCGTTGAATTTTGTTGAACTTTGTGTCCTTTCTGCAAGTATTACTGATAACAAAAGAGTGATTACTCTTGAAAACGCAGGCAGTCTTACAATGAAAAATACATTCCGTTACGACAAATTCGGTGACGAGCATTATGACATTCTTTCTGCATATCAAAAGAGTATGCGTGGCTCTGACCCTGATGCAGCACTTCATTATCTTGCACGACTTCTTGAAGCAGGAGATATGATTTCTGCAATACGCAGACTTTTAATTTGTGCAAGTGAAGATGTCGGACTTGCCTATCCGCAGATTTTACCGATTGTAAAGGCTGCTTGTGATATTGCAATGCAAGTAGGACTACCTGAAGCTGCAATTCCTTTGGGTGATGCAGTTGTTTTAGTTGCCACAAGTCCAAAATCCGTTACAGGTCACGACGGAATTTTCGCAGCACTTGACGATGTCAGACGTGGCAATTACGGTAAGATTCCAAGACAGTTACAGAATAAGCATTTTGACGGTGAAGATGCAAAGGTTAAAGGACAGAACTATCTGTATCCGCATAGCTATCCTAATCATTGGGTGGAACAACAGTATTTACCGGATGCTATTAAAAATAAAAGATACTATGAATTCGGTGATAACAAAACCGAACAAATGGCAAAAGAATATTGGAAAAGGATTAAGGGTGAATAAAAATGGCTAAAAGAGAAGATTATATCAGCTGGGACGAATATTTTATGTGTATCGCTTTGCTTTCTTCATACAGAAGCAAAGACCCGAATACACAGGTTGGTGCTTGTATTGTTGACGATAACAACAAGATTATGTCCGTAGGCTACAACGGTTTTCCTCATGGTTGTAATGACGACGAATTCCCTTGGGACAGAAGCGGTGATGAATACGATACAAAATATCCTTATGTTTGTCACGCTGAACTCAATGCAATTCTCAACAATGGTGGCAGAAACTTAAACGGATGCAAAATTTATGTTGCTCTCTTCCCTTGCAACGAATGTGCAAAGGCAATTATCCAGAGTGGTATTAAAGAGGTTGTTTATATTTCCGACAAATACAAGGACACAGTTGGCAACAGAGTTTCTCGCAGAATGTTTGATGCTGCAGGTGTTAAATATACAAAAATCAAGCTTAGCCGCGATGAGCTGAAAGTAAGCTTCAGAGAAGAGGACATCTGATGGGTAAAAATGACTTTTTTGCTTTCACATCCCGCACCAAGTACATAAATCGTTGGGCGTTGATGCGAAATACAAGATATGAAACATTGAGTGAACACTCTGCTGAAGTGGCACAGCTTTGTTATGCTCTTGCAACAATCGGAAACCAGCGTTTAGGAAAGAATTACAACTGCGAACGAGCATCACTTTTGGGACTTTATCACGACACACCTGAAATTATCACAGGCGACTTGCCAACTCCCGTTAAGTATTACAGTAAAGAAACCAAAGAGGCATACAAGGCGGTTGAGAAAAATGCATCAAAGCAACTCCTTTCAATGCTCCCTGAAGATTTACTGCCATCCTATGAGCCACTTTTCAAAAAGAAAAGCGAAGATAAGGAACTTTGGAGATTGGTCAAGGCCGCCGATAAAATAAGCGGCTACTTAAAATGTATTGAAGAAAGGAAGGCAGGAAGCAGTGAATTCTGTGAAGCAGAAGAAAGACTTATAAAATCAATCGAAAAAAGCGAATTGGACGAAGTAAAAATTTTTGCAGAAGAATTTCTTCCATCCTTCCATAAAACCCTCGACCAGATGAAAAAATAATTGTAAAACGAAAACTCCGCAAATTAGGGACAGTCCCCTTTTTACGGAGTTTTTTATATAAACTGAAAAAATAAATCGGAGTTTATCGGGATGAGTGTAAAGTTGAAAATGGAAAACTGAAAATGATGGGATGCGGGCATCCAGTGGATGCCGAATTAGCACTGTCTGAGCCGGCAGGCGAGTATCTGCGACGCTGATTTTATTATAATTGCAACGCAGTTCCGACGTTTTCCACTTTACGTTTTACACTTTGCACTTTTTTCATCCCGATAAATTATAATTTGCGTGATGTAATGACAACAATAAATATATTTACAGAATTACGACAAAATATATGTTAATGCCATAATAAGTGCTTCGTCTGCACCCTCACTTTTAAGAAGCATGATAAGGCCTAAAATCAAGGCTTTGTCCGGCTCGTCAAAGAGCTTCTGAATAGCGTCTTGCTTTGGCTTTTTGTCCCGTTGTAAAGGCTTTTGATTTTCCTGTGTTCTTTCCTGTTCCTTCTTAAAAAATTCGTCGAAACTCGGATAAATGCTGTTCTGCGGAAAATTCGGCGGCATGTTAGTCACTTTGGGATTCTCATTCACAGAAAAATTACTCTTATGTGTCCGTTTTGGCTCCGTGTTAAATTCTTGTTGAGCAGATTTTATCACTTCATCAGAATTTCTTTTCATTTCACGAACTCGTTCCATAGCCTTTTTTTGCATATTCTGAATATCGGAATATGAATAACCATTCATTATTAAAACAATCCTTTCAATAATGGCAGCATTTCCATAAGCTGAAGAAATTTCACAGCTTCATCTGCTTTTTGTTTTCGTTCATCACTCAGCATTGGCTTCAGGTCCATAATCAGTCTTGTTCTGTAATCCTCCTTGTTCATCTGTCCCATGACTCCCATAATTTTTTTCATCATATCACTATTTAACGGAAAATCAGGTATGTTGAAACCTTTTTCTTGTGTTTTTTCAACCTTTGGCTCTCCTTTTTCCATAAGTGATTCTGCAATATTCTTAATTTTTGCCATATCATCATCGCTTATTGATGACAATAAACTTTCAAAATCAACCATTTTTATCACCTGTAAACCTTTTCAGGAGTTCCTGAGCTTTAGGCGAAGAAAGAAATGATTTAAGTGCATCCTTATCACTCAAAAGCTCATTCAATTTCTTACTCTGGTCTGAATTTAAGCTGTTCATCAGGTATTCTTTTGCTTCATCATTGGACTTTTTGTTTTTAATCTTCTCAATTATTTCATCAAAATTCTTATTGCTCATTGAAACCACCACCATAACATTGTATAATATAATATGAAATTACGGAGGTGGATATGCTTGAGAATACTTGTTTTATCTGATAGCCACGGTGATTATTTTACTATGAAAAAGATTATTGAAGCACAGCCTACAGCAGATGCAGTTGTTTTTTTGGGTGACGGTTATACTGATTTTGAGCGTTGCAGACCACTTTTAGATAATAAAAGAGTTTACTGTGTCTGCGGCAACAACGATTTTCATTGTAATTATCCTAAAAATGCAATTATCGAGGAAGGCGGAATGAAAATCTACATCACTCACGGTCATTATGAATATGTAAAAAGCTCTTTGGGAATTTTGATGAGTATTGCAAAACGCAACAGCTGTAAATTAGCACTTTACGGTCACACACATATTCAAAAGGAAGATAATTATGATGGAATCAAGGTGTTCAATCCGGGTTCTGTCCGTGGAGATGAATACGGAGTAATTGATATTATTGATAACGGATTTATTTGTATCGGAATTAAAATAAAATAAAAAACTGACAAATTATGATTTATCATATAAAAATGAAACAAAAAAGCCGACGGACAATTCCATCGGCTTTAGTTTTTTATTAGTCGTTTGTGTAAGGCATAAGAGCAATCTGACGAGCTCTCTTGATAGCTGTTGTAAGCTCTCTCTGGTGATATGCACAAGTGCCTGTTACACGGCGAGGAAGAATCTTTGCTCTTTCTGATGTGTAACGACGAAGCTTTGCTGTATCTTTATAATCAATCTTTTCGATTTTTTCTACACAAAATGCACAAACTTTTTTACGACCTTTTCTGTTAGGTCTTGCATTCTTATCGTATGCCATTATAGTTTCCTCCTATTTTGGTAACTGCTGATTGAATCGGATTGCGATTATCAGCGAGATAGTTTTTTGTCAGAACCGTCAAAAAACGCAGGCAATACTTTGTGTATTAACGAGTATTTTGGACGAGTTATGACGGAAAAGTAGCCGTTGAGAATCGTGATTACGATTCGGTCAGTGGTTACCTTCTTAGAACGGGAGTCCCTCGTCATCATCTGCACCGAATGGGAATCCTGAATTGTCATCGGGTAAAACTGAGAAGCTGCCTGCATCCGCACTCTGATAAGAAACAGCAGGTGCTGATTCCTGTCTCTGTGCTGCGAAGTTGTTATTACCGCTTTCACTCTTGCTTCCGCAGAATGAAACATTGTCAGCAACAACATCATAAGCTGTACGCTTGTTTCCGTTCTTGTCTTCATAGTTACGAACCTGAAGTGAACCCTGAACAGCAATCATCTGTCCCTTTCTGAAATATCTGGTAACAAAATCAGCTGTTGCACGCCAAGCAACACAGTTAATAAAGTCTGTCTGTCTTTCGTCACCACTCTTGTAGTTACGGTCAACAGCAACAGTAAATGAAGTAACTGATAAGCCGCTTGTTGTTGTACGAAGCTCGGGGTCTGCAGTAAGTCTGCCCATAATAATTACGCTGTTTAACATAAATTTTACCTCCGATTACTTCTTAACGATTAATGTTCTGAGAACACCGTCAGTGATTTTTGCAATACGGTCAAGCTCTGCAGGGAAGTTAGCTTCTGCTTCATAGTTGAAGAGAACATAGTAACCTTCAGCCTCGTCATTGATAAGGTAAGCAAGTCTTCTCTTGCCCCATTCATCAACGCTTTCAAGAGTGCCGTTTGATTCCATAAGAGCCTTGAATTTTTCCATAAGCTCTTTTGCAGCTTCCTCACCCTTCTTAAGTGAGTAAACCATAATAGTCTCATACTTTGACATTCTTTTACACCTCCTTATGGACTTTGCCCCCCAAACTCTCCTTGGGAGGAAGGATATGGATTTACAAATATTTATCCATAGCAAATATGCATTTTATCAAAAAAAGGCTTGATTGTCAAGCCTTTTCTTCTTTTTCTTTTTTTCTTTTACTTACAATAATTTTTTCCTGGAGCTCACCATCACATTTTTCAACCATTACCATAAACAAAGTTACATATAAAAGATACGGTATCGGACAGAAAACGCCCGGATTTACAAGTGACATCATTTCAAGACTTATATAAGATAGGAAAATAGTCATATTGAAAAGTGTTGCTTTTCGCCAGATAAGAATATTTCGCTTTATGAACTGATATGCATAGGCAATAATACCGACAACACCAAAGCTTGCACAAACCTGAATCGGTGCACAGTGATACCAGCATAGTGCAAATTCAACGGAAGCGTGAACATCACGGTTACCCATATATCCGAGACCTGTACCAAAAAGCGGATGACTCAGGAAATCGTTTATACCTCTTGCATAATGCGCCGCACGGACTTCAGTTGACTCACCCATAAGGAAGTCATTGACAGCCTTAAATAATCGGTCAAGAGTATATCCTAAAAACTCCGTAATCTGCGGTGCAAAGGCTAAAAATCCGAAGAGAATACAAGCACAGATAATAACATAGGCAAGACGTCTTCGTCTGTCATAAAGCATATACATAACTATGCACATAACAATCTCGACTGAGCCAAACACCATTCCGCCACGGGAGCCTGTCAGGAGAATTGCAAAATAGAAAATGAAGCCAAGTACAGTTGCGTAGGACTTTTTATTTGCCATCATAAATGCAAAGGGAATTGTTATCATCAATATTGTTGAGCAGTTGTTTCTCCATTGCATATAGAGAAGCCCGCCACGGTCAATAACATCATTCACATTGATTATGTAGTGAGAAATTACCATAAATGATGCAAAGGCACCTGTCAGCACCATAATTTTTGTAAGCATATCGATATATGAATAATCACGCTTAACCTCAATATGTGCAAAGAAATATGAATAGATGAACACCATTACAAAACCAAGACCAAGCATGTGATAAAGTGAGGTTGGTGCAAAATATTCCTCAGGCAAGATAAAGCCAAATCCGCCTAAAATAATTGCAATCGACACAAAGACCATGGGTTTGAACATTGCACCCTCTTTAGTCAGCTTTTTCCTGTATGCAATAAGGTGAAACAGCACAAATCCCGCAAGCGGTATGAGATATTCAATATAACCCACAAACACATCAAAGGAGTCATAGCATTTAATGGCGACAAGTGAAGTCAGGGAGAACGGGGCGAGTCCCGCCATAATATCGTCACTCAGACAAATACAAAAACCTAAAATATATAAAAAGACAATTGTGCCGATAATTTCAAACTGTTTGTCAGGGTAATATGAACTTAACGATGTAAACACACCTGCAAGGCAGAACAAGATAGCCATCCATTCGTTACTCAAAAGGAAAGCTCTGATTTTCTTTATTCTGTTTAAATGTATCTGAGACTTAAAAATCTTTTCCATAAAAGTTACCTCTACACTAAACCAGTTTCTATTATATATCAAATATTCCGATTTAACAATAGATTTTTGAAAATCTTAATAGATAATCAATATAGGAATTAACAAAATCTTAATTTTTTATCCATTTTTATTACACAATTTAATGTTATAGTTTATACAGTGGTTTACGAGAGTGATGCCCGGAAACACCATTGCTTATCAAAAACCACACCCTTTCATTTTCATTCTCCTTTTTAAATCCGTATATTACGGGAAAAAGCTCTCACTTTTTAGTGGGAGCTTTTTTTGATTCGTTATGTTTAATAATATAAATTATTCTTTTATTATCAGATACGAAAATAGGCTACAATTGTTTTGTAAATCACAGAATAATTAATGTAAATTATAATTTGTCGGGATGAAAAAAGTGCAAAGTGTAAAACGTAAAGTGGAAAACGTCGGAACTGCGTTGCAATTATAATAAAATCAGCGTCGCAGATACTCGCCTACCGGCTCAGACAGTGCTAATTCGGCATCCACCAGATGCCCGCACCCTATCGTTTTCAGTTTTCCATTTTCAACTTTACACTCATCCCAATAAACTCCGATTTAATATTTTTCCGATTACTATAAAAAGCGCCGAGGTTTTCCCTCGGCGTTAATTATTTTATATGTTTTTATGATTTTTTCTTATCGATTGTACGCTGAATTGCTTTAACAAGTTCAACGATTGGAATGATAAGGAATGCAAGTCCCAATGAAATTGCATATTCTGTGAGTGAAAGCTGTGTGAATTCGAACATATTTGCAAGGAACGGAACCTCAACAACTGCTGTTGTGAGAATGAATGAACCAACCATAGCACCATAAAGAGCCATGTTGTGATGTCCCTTGAATACCATTGCAACTGATGAGCCACGCTGTGAACGCATATTGAAGGAATGGAAGATCTCGCACATAGCCATTGTAAAGAATGCCATTGTCATACCATCTTCACTTTCAGCAATATTTCTGAAAACAAGGTGTCCTGTTTCAATAAATTCACCGATATAGAATGCAATAACTGTAAGAACTGTTACAATAAAGCCCTGATAGAAGCAGTCAACACCAAGTCCGCCTGCGAAAATACCGTCATTTTTACTTCTTGGCTTTCTTCTCATAATGTTTTCTTCAGGCTGTTCAAGACCCAATGCCAATGCAGGGAAGCAGTCTGTAACAAGGGTAATGAAAAGAAGATGCGGAGCGCGGAGAATTGTAAAGTTCATAATTGTTGCAAAGAAGATTGAAAGAACCTCTTAAAGGTTTGAGCCGAGGAGGAACTGAATTGCTTTACGGATATTATCGTAAATTCTTCTGCCTTCGCCAACTGCTGAAACGATTGTTGCAAAGTTATCGTCAGCAAGAACCATATCAGCAACGTTCTTTGTAACATCAGTACCTGTGATACCCATACCAACACCGATGTCAGCACTCTTGATTGACGGAGCATCGTTTACACCGTCACCTGTCATAGCAGTAACGTAGCCCTTGTTTCTCCAAGCGTTGACAATTCTTGTCTTATGCTCAGGCTGAACACGAGCGTAAACACAGATGTTTTCAACGATTTCTTCAAATTCCTCATCAGAATACTTATCAATATCAGCACCCATCATAGCCTGACTGTCGTCTGTGAGAATACCAAGCTCACGAGCAATAGCCTTTGCTGTGTTAATATGGTCACCGGTAATCATAATAGGCTTGATACCTGCACCGCGACACTCAACAATCGCATCCTTGACCTCAGGACGAACAGGGTCAATCATACCTGTGAGACCGATAAAGGTCATATCATATTCAAGAGACTCTGAATCGAAGCTTTCAGGAGCTACATCATAAGTTTTATATGCAACTGCAAACACACGAAGAGCTTTGTTACCCATTCTTGTGTTTTCTTCCATAATCTTTGCGCGAAGTGCATCAGACATTTCGTGAATTTCACCGTTTACGTCAAGATGAGTACACTTCTTAAGGATTTCATCAGGAGCACCCTTTGTAAACTGAATAATACCTCTTGCACTGTTGTGAACAGTTGACATCATCTTACGACCTGAATCAAACGGAACCTCACCGATTCTCGGATATGCTTCAACAAGAGTTGCTTTCGGAAGGTCAAGAGTCTTTGCATAGTTAATAAGAGCAACTTCATCAGGTTCACCTGTGCTCTTACCGTCCTCTGCAACATCAGCGTTAGTGCAAAGAGCCATTGCTGTTGCCAACTGCTGTTCATTAGGAGCAAAATGGTCAACAACTGTCATAACGTTCTGAGTAAGAGTACCTGTCTTATCAGAACAGATAATCTGAGTACAGCCAAGTGTTTCAACGGCTGTCATTTTACGGATAATAGCGTTCTTCTTTGACATGTTTGTAACGCCGATTGAAAGAACGATTGTCATAACTGCAACAAGACCTTCAGGAATAGCAGCAACTGCAAGTGCAATAGCTGTAATGAATGAGTCAAGTGCAACATGAAAGAATTCAGGCTTCACATCAGGAAGAATGTACTGAGTGAGAATATTATAAGCAAAAATAACTATACAAACACCGATAACGAGCTTTGTAAGAACCTTTGAAAGCTGTTCGAGTTTAATTTCAAGTGGAGTTTTGCCTTCTTCAGCAAGTGTGATAGCATTAGCAATTTTACCCATTTCGGTATCCATACCTGTTGCTACAACAACTGCCTTACCACGACCGTAAACGAGAGTTGAGCCCATATATGCCATATTCTTACGGTCACCGAGTGCAATCTCATCATTTTCCTTTTTACCCATAAGTGCATTTACAAGCTTTGTAACAGGAACAGACTCACCTGTAAGAGCTGCTTCCTCAATTTTCATACTTGCACACTCAAAGATACGACAGTCAGCAGGAATAGCGTCACCGGCATCAAGCAAAATGACATCACCAACAACCAAATCTTCACTCTTGACAGTAACAATCTGACCGTCACGAAGAGTTTTAGTGGTTGCGGCAGACATCTTCTGCAACGCTTCAACCGCTTTTTCAGCCTTGCTCTCCTGAACAACACCTAAAACAGCATTAATCAGAACAACAACAAGGATGATAATTGAGTCAGTCGGAGTTACAAATCCACCTGCTTCAATCATTTCTGTTACAGCAGAAATTACAGCTGCAACAAGCAAGATGATAATCATCGGGTCCTTAAGCTGGTCAACAAATCGTTCAAAGGTTGAAACCTTTTTTCCCTCAGCCAGCTTGTTCTTGCCATTTTCATTAAGTCGTCTTTCAGCTTCAGCAGATGTAAGACCGGCCTCAGAGCTCTTTACCTCTGCAAAAACGTCAGCAACCTCATGAAGATAATGTTTCATAAAAACACCTCTTTTTATTTCTTTGCTTTCGCAATAAATTTATACAAATATAATGAAAAATGAATATTGAATAATGAATAATTCCGGGTCTGCGACGCTAATTATATATTATTCAGTTCAATATACACGCAAAATTTGCACTCAGTAGTTACAATACTAAAAAAGACCTTCCACAGTTTTTACTGCCGAAGGTCTTGCTTCCCGAAACAATCAGGTACGATAACCAGCCTGATAAGGCGGTTGTTGATTATCGTAATCAGCTACTCCCCTTGGGGTATGAATAATTATACCATATTTATAAAAAACTGTCAACGGGCGAAACATCCCACTTTCCGACGATTGTCCCACATTATAAAAAGTATTGACAACACTTGAGCAGATAATGTAAAATAAAACCATGCTCATCCGAAGAAGTGAATAGAAAGGAAATAAATCTATGGATTCAATTATAGAATTTTGGTCTCAGATGACTGCGAATCCGTTACTGTTTATTGCAGTAGCTCTTACACTTGGTGTTATACTTGTAAACGGTTGGACGGACGCACCTAATGCAATTGCAACCTGCGTGGTAACAAGGTGTATGCCACCAAAAGCAGCAATCCTTATGGCAGCTGTCTTTAACTTTCTTGGTGTTTTTGTAATGACTCTTGTCAACGCAACTGTTGCTGAAACTATTACAAAAATGGTTGATTTTGGTACAGACCCTGACAAAGCAATAATCGCTTTAAGTGCTGCTCTTTTTGCTATTGTACTATGGGCTATGTTAGCGTGGGTATTCGGTATTCCTACAAGTGAAAGTCACGCCCTGATTGCAGGTCTTACAGGAAGTGCAATCGCACTCCATGGCAGTTTTGACGGTGTAAACGGTAGCGAATGGATAAAAGTTATCTATGGCATTTTCATCTCTGTCACACTCGGTTTTGGACTTGGATGGATTGTATGTAAACTTGTTACAAAAATCTTTTATAACGCAAACAGGCCAAAAACTGAACCGTTTTTCAGAGGAGCACAGATTGTCGGTGCAGCCTCAATGGCATTTATGCACGGTGCACAGGACGGACAAAAGTTCATGGGTGTTGTCCTTCTTTGCGTATATATGTCAAAGGGTCAGGCTTTACCGTCTGACATTAACATTCCAATCTGGCTTATGATTATCTGTTCAGTAGTTATGGCAGCAGGTACAGCAATGGGTGGTAAAAAGATTATCAAGTCCGTTGGTATGGATATGGTTAAACTGGAAAAATATCAGGGATTTTCAGCGGATATTGCTGCAGCTCTGTCCCTCTTGCTCTGTTCTGTATTCAGTCTTCCCGTATCAACAACCCACGCAAAAACAACATCAATTATGGGTGTTGGAGCAGTAAAACGAGTTTCTGCTATTAATTTCGGCGTTGTTAAAGAAATGGTGCTTACATGGGTACTTACATTCCCGGGTTGTGGACTTGTAGGATTTTTAATGACAAAATTATTTATGTTTATTTTCACATAATGAAAGGATGTTAAAAAATGGCTAAAGGTGATAAATTTTATTTTGAAAACTTTGCAGCAACAACTGAACTTTCAAAAAAAGCTGCATTATATCTTGTAGAATGTCTTGAAAACTACAACCCTGAAAACATCGAGACAATGCTTAAGAACATGCACGAAATCGAGCATAGTGCTGACAAGAAAAAGCACGAAATGAACGAGGCTCTTGCAAAGGCATTTGTTACACCTGTTGACCGTGAAGATTTGGATATGTTAAGCCACAATCTTGACCAGGTAACTGATAAAATTGAAGAAATTTTACAGAAATTCTACATCTACAATATTCAGTCAGTTGACCCTGCTGTTATTGAATTTGCAAAGAAGCTTGTAAAATCTTGCGAACTTCTTTGTGAACTTATGGGCGAATTTGAAAACTTTAAGCGTTCAAAGAAAATACATTCTATTATCGTTTCTCTTAACGATGTTGAAGAAGAATGTGACAATCTTTATCTTACATCAATCCGTGAACTTACAAAAGACCGGACCGATGTTCTTAAAGTAGTTTCATACGTTAAGATTTATGATTGCTTTGAATCATGTGCTGACGCTTGTGAACATGCAAGTGAATGTGTCGGTGCAGTTATTATGAAAAACACATAATCTAAAAATCAATTTACACAAAACAAAAGCGAGGTGGAAATTCACCTCGCTTTTATTGTTCCCTTTGTCATTCTTTTTCACTTTTATTTATAATCTGCTCATAAGCGAACACAGCGAAAAGAACAAATACTATTGTGATAAATGATTTTAATGGCACCATGTGTGTTACTGTTGCTGTAAAATATTCGTCTGCGGGTGCTGAAAGCTTTATCGGAAAGAAAATATAGCTCAATGATAACCAAGTTACGATTGCAGTAACAGCACCAATCATAATTTCAATAAATTTATTTTTCATAGGTCTTTATTCTACTGATTTCCTCATTGGTTGTAAGGTCAAATGCGATAATTTCCATTCCACGCTTGTCATTGTTATATGCCACCACATAGAATGTATCCTCAACATAAGTTCCACCTAAAACATCACCATTAGCAACATCCAAATCATATCTGTTCACTTCACAGAGTGTTCCGTTTTCAAGCTTATATCTTATATAGAATGTGCCACCTTTTTGTATGTCACCACTATTCACATACCAGTCAAGATAAAATGGTACAGCAAATTCAGTGTTAGAAAGTGTTACATAAAGCTTATGATTAAATGAAACACCTGTCCACACATAGCCACTGCCACCTGATACGGGAAGAGAAACAGTTTCCTTTGGCTCATAAGGATTACTTACATCAAAAAGTGATACTTTGCAGTCTCCGTTTGTGCCTGTTTCTGTTCCGTCCTGACCAACACCTACAATAAGATTTTCAGTTATGGGATGAAGATATTCTGAAAATCCCGGTATTTTAAGTTCACCTTTGACAGTAGGATTTTCAGGGTCACTTAAATCAATGACAAACAACGGGTCTGTCTGTCTGAAGGTGACAACATAAGCCATATTGCCGATAAAGCGTGCTGATTTAATACTCTCGCCCTTTGCAAGTCCCTCAACCTTACCTGCAATCTGCATCTGATTATTGAGAATATAAAGGCTGTTTGTTCTGTCTTCAACTGAGAATGAGACAACTTCACCGTCTTTTGTAACATTGTCAACAGTTGTTGCAATTCTGAAGTATTCACCGTCATAGCTC
>JAFTUP010000220.1 GCA_017466205.1 Clostridia bacterium | reverse complement strand
TTTTCTTGCTTCAAACTCAATTTAAAGCCTGAATACTCACCGATTTCCTTTTCTTTTTCGCCCATACCAAGAGATTTTGCTAAAAGCATTATCCGTTTTCCGGCTTCTTCACGCTCCGTAAAGGTTTTTCCGTCAACAACTATGCTAAATTCCTCTGAATAGTTACTTTTCCAAAGCAACTTGTCTTTAGTAAGACTTTCAATTCTCTTTTCGTTTCCGGCAATAGCAGTCGGGTATTGGATTGTAAACTTATCTTGCAGGGCATATCTTTTATTATCATAGTTTGCTTTTAGCATTTGAAGTCTTGATATAGCAAGGTCAATATCCATTTTTTCCTTTATGCGTTCATCACCTGAAGCTACAGCTTTAAGTTCTGCATAGGTTATAACTGCCTCATCAATATCCTCGCAAGTTCTCTGCACCGTTTTACCTGACTTTATCTGTGCTATAAATCTCTGTTTTGTTTCTACAAGCTGCCACATATACGCATCAAAGGTATTAGGAGAAACATATCGTCTTATCGCAACATCTTCATTGATATTACCGTTACGAAGTGAACGCCCCATACGCTGTTCAACATCTGAAGGTCTATATGGGCAATCAATATCATGCTCCGAATACACTCTTGTCTGAATGTTTGTACCAACACCCAGCTTATTCGTAGAACCGATAATAATTCTCTTTTCTCCGCTTCTCATTTTTGCAAAAAGTTCTTCTCTTTGTGCATCGGTTTTCGCATCGTGAACAAAGCAAATATCTTCTTCCTTAACACCTCTGTTTATAAGTTCTTCCTTTAAGGCATCGTAAACATTAAATTCTCCGTTTGGTTTTGGTGTTCCAATATCAGAAAATATAATCTGTGTACCTTTAAAAGCGGCACTATCAACATAATCCTTATACGCATAATCTGCACACATACTAACCTTTGATGTAGGCGTATTTTCCTGTTCAGGATCAATAAGCCTTATATCCGTTGCCAGATGTCGGGCTTCGTTGGTGAGTTTAAGCATATTATCTTCCCAGCTTTTAACCCTGCCTTCGTGAATATCCTTTGCTCTGTCAACATAGCTCATCATAGTCAGCAAGGTAAAATCGCTCGGTGGGCAAGTTACTATCTCAATCTCACCGCCCCTGATTTTAGGTCGGGGAATATCCAAATCTTCATCAGTTATAACATCCGCAAAGTTATGATACATTGCCATAAGTTCAGGCAAATTCTTAAATTTTGCAAATCGTGTTCTGTATCTGTAGCCTGTACCCTCCGGGGCAAGCTCCAACGATGTTACAACCTCTCCGAAGTGAGCAGCCCACGCATCAAAGTGAACCATTTCTCTGCTTTCAAGCTCTCTCGGATCTAAAAATCTTTGCATTACAAACATTTCAGACATTGAATTGGATATTGGTGTTCCTGTTGCAAACACAACACCTTTACCATCATTTATTTCCTGCATATATCGGCATTTTGTAAGCATATCTGTTGCTCTCTTTGCTCTGCTTTGGTTTATTCCGGCAACATTACGCATTTTTGAGAAGGTCGCACAGTTTTTATAATAATGTGCCTCGTCAACAAACATATAGTCGATACCCAAACTTTCAAAGGTTATCAAAGTATCTTTTTTATCGTTGTTTGCAAGCTCCTTAATTTGTGTTGTCAGGTTTTCTTTCAGCTTTTCCATTTGTTTTATGGTAAAGCCCTGTCCTTCGTCCTCACTCATTGACTCCAATGCTCCGGCGATTTCTGCCACTTGCTGTTGCAAGGTCATTATCTGTCTTTCCTTTGACATAGCAATTCTTTCAAACTGCGAATGACCGATAATAACAGCATCCCATTCACCCGTTGCAATTTTACTGACAAACTTTAAACGGTTTTTCTTTTCAAAATCACGGTTGCTTGTAACAAGAATTTTTGCTGATGGATACAGTCTTAAAAACTCGCTGCCCATTTGTCCTGTAAGATGATTCGGTACAACAAATATTGCCTTTTGTATATTACCGAGTCTTTTCATTTCCATACAGAGTGAAGCCATAACAAAGGTTTTACCAGCACCTACCTTGTGGTCTAACAGTTCACAAGTATTGCTCAAAAGACCTCTTGCTACAG
>JAFTUP010000219.1 GCA_017466205.1 Clostridia bacterium | reverse complement strand
TGCAATGGTCGTTTCTGCCTGTCTGCACCTTTGCTGAAACTGTTCCTCATCGCTGCTTGTTACCATAATGATATTAGATACATACCCAACCGTTTCTCCGTTTTGGTCTATCTGCTTCATTATGTTTTCGCCCTGCTCTACTGCCTTTAATGCCCTTTGTCTTACAAGGGGATCTCTCGCACTTTCAGCCTCTCCTGTTTTCTGTCTGATAGTTGACGAAATATTTTGTATAAGCTCGCTGTTATCCGTAGGCGTAAAGGTCTGACAAACAATCGTACTCGGCATATTGTTAATCTTTGAAAGCCACCCGATATTAACTTCAGGTGGGTATTTAATAATACCGTACAGCTTACCGATATTTTCTCCGGCATACATACTGTTTCTTTTAAACTCCAAGCCCATAGGTGTTATGATATTTAATATTGCCTCATTAGGTTCTACAGGCAAGGTATCATATTTCTTTCTCATCAGCCATTACCTCCCAAAATCGGAATTGACGGAATGATATTACCATCCTCGAAATGTGAAGAAGCAGGGTTAGCAAACAAGTTACAAAGCTGTACCACTTCGTTATCTGCTAAAAGTGTAATATCCTTTTGTACCGAATTTAATCTCATACAAAGTTCTTCTGCCCGTTTCACAAGATAATCCTGCACTCCGTCATAATACTTTTCCCAAATGATAAAATAGAACTGTCTTTCTACCACATCTCCGCTTAACGCAAAATTGTTTATGGTATCAATGTTTTGTTTCAAAAGTTCTTTCTGTTGCGGCGTTTCTGCTACCAAATACGCATCCGTAAGGTCATCAATCAATCCTGAAATATTAACAGGTCTTGAAATAGACAAATGCTTAAACGGCTTATTCTCTGCCGACATTTCAACCGCAAGATTACGCACTATTACTTCCTGTTCCGCAACACTCATAAGCTCTAAAGCAAGAGGCGGTACACGGATATATGCGAAAACATAATGGTCTTTTGAATAAAGCAAGCTGTTTTTTATATCAAGAACATTAACAAAATCATTTGCTGCCTGTTCCTTTGGATTTATTTCTGATTTCTGCTTTTTCTTAAACAAGCTCATTTAAAAAGCTCCTCTCTGCTCTGATAGCTGTATTTCTTCTGCGTTCTTGAAAATGCAATCATATTTTTTGCGTAATCAACTACGCTTTGATTGGTTGAATCCTTTGTAAGCACGGTTACTGTTGCCGCACATACAATAAGGATTGATGTGATTAAAAACGGGAGATTTTGATGTACCGTATAGGCAATAAAAGAAATAACCCCTGCTACTGCTGTAACAAGGGCGGTCTGAATAAACTGTGCTGCACCAAAGCCGTTAAATATTTCCGACTTTGTTTTGACACCTTCAGGAATATACAATTTCATATATGATAATCACTCTCCTTCGCAAAGTGACCTTATTCCAAATTGGAACAAGGTCACAACTCCAAATCTTCCTCGTCCGTTTTAGGGTTAGGAAGAAAACCTATTAAATTATTATATCGCTCTTTTAATGCTTCTCTGTCATTTTCAGATATAACCTCTACTGTTTCAACATAACCATATTCAATATTCTTTTCAACCTCAATGCCCTTTGCAATATCTTCGCATAGCTTCATATATGCTTCGTCTTTTTGCAAACCGCTGTAATTCATATTACCAATCAGAATTTCACCGCCTATCATTACAAGCAAAGTATGCCTGTCATCTGTAGCAGCTACTATTCCTGAACTCTGCTTTTCTTTCCACTCGTTACAGGATTTTAATAAATAAATTTCTTTCATACAAGCTCCTATTTGACCTTGTTCCAATTTGGAATAAGGTTAAAAATAAGAAATAACCAAATCCTTAATAACCCATACAAGTTCATTGACAACAACGGCAATAATTGAGTTTTTTATTCTCCGCTTATACATACCCTGTTCTTCCTCAGCCATCATTAGCTGAATACAGCAGTATATAACCATAAAGTCGAGTCCGGCTCGGATTACATTTATAAGTAATGCGGAAATATCGTTTATGGTCTGCATAGCATCACCTACTTCTTAATTACCGATTTTGCCATCTGAACAAGTCGGGTTGTATGGTAAACAGTGTTCATAGGATTGCCCCCTGCTCCTGTTGTAATCATAAATTCTTGCAGGAATCTCGGTGTTTTAAGTGCAAGCATCATTGCAGCTATACCCCAAAACACATGACCGTTAATCATAAGACCAACAGACATTTTTGCAAGAGAAATCTGAACAACAACTGTCAGGGCGCTTTGGAAAAACTTTTTCATATATGGGCCAAAAACGCCCCTGTCATTTTCCATAAGTCCCGTACAGGCAATAGGCATACCCATTCTTAATATAAGAATTTCCATACCACGCATAAGGAATTGAATATACAGAAAGAAAAAACAGATAAAAAATATTAAAGAAATTACTGCATTGAACAAATTTAAAGAAGCCATTGCCATTACGCTATTGGCAAAGCTATCCGACAAACTGCCGGAAAGTGAATTAAGTATCTGATTAGTCATATCCTCGGTTGCCGTTGCCATCCAGTCATAAAGCGTTGGGAATGAAACCGCTATAACTATAGCCCTTAAAAACTTTGTTACAAGATTTATGGGATCGGCATCGGGATCACCGTCTTGCCAGAGAATATATGAATCAAATACACGCTTTAGGAATTTTAATACAATCAGAGAAATACCGAAATTGAATATGACATCAAAGGTTTGTTGAAAGCCCGAACCGCCGAGCAGGGTTGTCATGTACTGCTCGGCGTGCAGGGCGATTGGAACAATAGAGTTTAATATGTTGTTGACATAGTTTAAGGCGGCACTTAAAAGAGCAGAAATTAGGGCGATCAGTATGACTTCCATTCAGTATGCCACCTCACATTTCTAATTCATCGTCCATTTCCTCAAAACGATAAATGCTTGCAAGCTCATTATTTCTGCTTAAAACTATCTCTCGCATAATTTCTCTTTCATCTTCTCTGCGATTTTCTGATGAATTATGCCACTTTCCGAGAAGCTCATAGAGTGCTGTATCAGAGCCTTGCAAATTATATGAAAACGCATTGGGTAAATTTTCTGCATCATCGTGAAGCAAATCCGTAATTTGCTTTATAAACGCAATATCTTCTGCTTTATCTATAAGCTCCCGTTGTGAGCAGTTAAGCAACGATTTTACATAAGCATTATACAATTCATCAATTCTGTTATGGATTTTTTCTGTTATTTCCACTCTCTGTTACCTCCTGAATTATTTATAATAGCTTACAAGTACATTGATTAAAACAGAGGCAACAACCGCACCGATACAGGAAACAATGGTTACGATAATACGGGTATTCCATTTCTTATGCTCCATTTCATCACTCATACCCTTACGGATAAGGTAATAAATAATGAGCAGTACCGATACAGAGGGTGCGATTACAAGC
>JAFTUP010000218.1 GCA_017466205.1 Clostridia bacterium | reverse complement strand
TTTCAACACTTTCAGCCATTATGAGAGGGTCACTTCCGAAAATCTGCACAGCAGCAGGGCGTTCCTTTTCAGACAAAAACATCAGATCCTTTGACTTTCTGTCACCCATAGAAACACCTTTTGAGCTTACCATTTCACTTACAACATACGCTGCACCGTAACCTACACACAGTTCACGGAAGGCACGGTCAGCAACACCTGCCATCGGTGCTAAAACTGCTTTTCCGTTTATTTCAACATTACCGATTTTCAAATTTTGTCACCCTAACTGATTTATTGTGACAATTTTATCATAATATATCCGGTAAAACAATAAAAAATACTGTTATTTTTTCTCTTAATGTGATACAATGAATGTAATCTTAAAAATAAAGGTGATTTTATGAAAGCATTTATGGATAAGGATTTTTTACTTTCAACTGAAACTGCAAAGGTGATTTTTGAAAAGGGTGCAAAGGATACACCGATTTTTGACTGGCATTGTCATCTTTCACCAAAGGAAATTTATGAGGACAAGCCATTCGAGAACATCACAAAGGTATGGCTTGGTGGTGACCATTATAAATGGCGTGCAATGCGTGGCTGTGGTGTGGATGAAAAATATATCACAGGTGATGCTTCTGACTATGAAAAGTTTATGAAATGGGCAGAAAGTTTGCCATATTGTATCGGTAACCCTCTTTATCATTGGACACATCTTGAATTGCAGAGATATTTTGGCATTTATGAGCCGTTAAGTCCGAAAACTGCTGATATGATTTGGGAAAAATGTAATGAGCAGATTAAAGCAGGTGGTTTTACACCTCGTTCACTTATCGAAAAGTCAAATGTTGCTTGTGTTTGCACAACAGATGACGCTGCTGATACTCTTGAATATCACAAGTTATTGGCAGAGGATAAATCATTCAAATGCAAGGTTATTCCTGCTTTCCGTCCTGACAAATCATTCCTTATTGATACTCCTGCATTCAAAGAGTGGATTGGTGCTATGGAAAAGGCTGCAGAAATGGAAATCAAGTCATTTGCCGATTTGCTGACAGCACTTGAAAAGAGAATTGCTTTCTTCAATGAAATGGGATGTAGAGCAAGTGACCACGCTCTTGAGTATTGTCCGTTTGAACCTGCAACTGATGAAGAATTAGAAGCGATTTTCACAAAGGCACTTGCAGGTGGTGAATTCACAAAGAAAGAGCTTGACCAGTACAGAACAGCACTTTTGCAGTTCTTTGGTGCAAAATATGCTGAACTTGGTTGGGCAATGGAGCTTCATTTCGGTGCAATGAGAAACAATAATGCAAGAATGTTCAAGTCAATTGGTGCCGATACAGGATTTGACTCTGTTCACGACCATCAGTTGGCATACGGACTTTCACGCTATCTTGACTCACTTGATGTTAAGGGCAAATTGCCAAAAACAATTCTCTTTACACTTAATCCAAAGGACAACTATGTTCTCGGTACAATGCTTGGTAATTTCCAGAGCAGTGAAGCACAGTCAAAGATTCAGTTTGGCTCGGCATGGTGGTTTAATGACAACTATGACGGAATGAGAGAACAGATGAAAACTCTTGCAAATCTCGGTGTTCTCGGTAAATTTGTTGGTATGGTTACTGATTCCCGTAGTTTCCTTTCATACCCAAGACACGAATATTTCCGTAGAATTCTCTGTGAAATCATTGGTGATTTAGTGGAAGAAGGTAAATATCCGAATGATACAGAGTTCCTTTCAAAGGTAGTTGAGGACATCTCATTTAACAACTCAAAGAATTATTTTGGGATATAAAATTGTAAAAAAATAGTCATTCTGAAGCGAAGCGAAGAATCTCTCCAAGTGATATAACAACTGACAGAGATTCTTCGTCATTTCATTCCTCAGAATGACTTTTTAATTTTGTTCTTAATCGCACTTATATATTCATTCCACCGTTTACGGACAAGTTTTGTCCTGTGATGAAGTCTGCATCCTTTGACGCAAGGAATGAAACTGCTCCTGCAATATCCTCGGGTGTTCCGATTTTGTTAAGTGGTGTTTCCTCTTTAAGTGAGTTCATTGTTTCTTCGTCAAAATGACTTGTCATATCGGTTAAAATCACTCCGGGAGACACAGAATTAACCGTAATTCCTGAAAGTCCGACCTCTTTTGCAAGGGCTTTTGTCATACCAATCAGCCCTGCTTTTGATGCTGAGTAATGCACCTCACAAGAACCACCTGTTTCACCCCATATCGATGCAATATTGATAATTTTTCCTGATTTTCTGTTAATCATATATTTAAGCACTGCACGACTGCAATAAAATGCACCTGAAAGATTAGTTTCCGTCATTCTATGCCACATTTCGTCAGTAATATCAGTAAAAAGTGTCTGTTCTGCAATACCGGCGTTGTTTACAAGAACTGCAATTTCACCGAAGTTCTTTTCAATATCTTCAACAACAGAATTTACAGCGTTGCTGTCTGTAATATCGAGCTTATATGCTTTGCAATCTGCACCCAAATCAGCACAAAGGCTCAAAGCCTTCTCTTCTGAATTGTTATAGGTAAATGCGACCTTATAGCCATCGCTTAAAAGCCTTTTAACAATTGCACAGCCGATTCCCTTTGCTCCGCCTGTAACTAATGCCACTTTGTTCATTTTCATATCGCTCCTTTCGGATTTCATATATTGTAACACATATTAAATCGTTTTGCATTAAATACTTGAAAAATTTTTCTTCTTGGAATATAATATCTTTTACAAACTGAATATGCTGGAATAGCTCAGTTGGTAGAGCAGCTTATTCGTAATGAGCAGGTCGCGTGTTCGAGTCACGTTTCCAGCTCCAGAAACAACCCGTCACATTAACAGTGATGGGTTTGTTTTATAACTTATAATTTGTCGGACTCTTTTTACGGGTGTCGATACTCGGCTCCCCTTGTCAGGGGAGCTGTCAACGAAGTTGACTGAGGGGTAGTCAAAACATTGATTTTTATATCTCTCCCTCCGTCAAAATCAAAGATTTTGCCACCTCCCTCGTCAGAGGGAGGCATTACAATCACAACGCAGTTCCGACATTTTGCACTTTGCGTTTTGCATTTTGCACTCATCCCGATAAACTCCGATTTGCAACTAAAAAGCCTCCTTGTAGCGGCAAAACCGTTTACAAGGAGGTTTGACTTTTGTAATTTAAATTTTCTGTATATCAGCTGCCGATAAGGCCTTCTTTAAGTGAAACGTCAAAGCCTTGCTCTTTATATCTGTTATACATATCAACATTGTTGATAATGTTTACAATTCTGCCTACAAAGAATGCAATAGGTTTAAGATACCAAGCGGAATTTTTGTAGCTGTGACCGCCTTGCTTTGATGTTTTTGTAATTGTAATGCGATTGAATTCCTCGTCATTTTCAGAAGAATATGATTTAAAGGTAAGAGTGTCGTCTGTAAACTCCATAAGATTATAGATGGTTTCAGCTTCTTCAACATGGGTGTAGCCTGCATTTTCGCCAACAGGAGGTGTGTTACCTTCGTCATCGAGTACAGAAGCGTGACGTGTTATTGAGCCTGAAGCAATATATACAGTGCCCTGTGGGTCTGTAAGCTCTGCATTGTGACCTGTTTCCTCAACTGTTTCTCTGCCATAAATTACATTTGAAACGCTGTAATAGTGGCTGTGACCGTAAAGTACCATATCCACACCGAATTCATCAAAGAACGGAGTCCATAAAAGTCGGAGCATTGCATTTTCACTGTCAAGCCAAGGCTCTCTTCCACCGAACATATCGTGGTGCATAACAGCAATTACCCATACTGCATCCTCGTTCTGCTCAACAGCACTTTCCATAAACTCATAGTGCTCTCTCATGGAAACATTACAGGAATCAAGAATAAGGAAAAGTGCATTTCCCTGTCTGAACCAATAGTCGCTACCTATGTATGATTTGAATGTCTGGTCTGCTTCATTGGGATTAGCTGTATAGTCTTTGTAGCCAACGCTTTTTCTGTCGTGATTACCCACAGAAACTGAAAACGGAATTGATTTAAGAAGTGCAGGTGAGCTTAAGCCCTCATATTCGTTTCGGAGACCCTCAGAAGCCTGGTCACCGCCTGAAACAACAGCATCAATTGTATTTCCCTCGAGGGCTGCAGTTTTCACAGCTTCCTCAAGCACCTCATTCCAAAGGTATGATGTGTCGCAAAGCTCGTTAGGACTTTCCTCATTATCCTCTGTAACGTGAATATCGGAAACATAAAGAACAGTACTGTTTTCGTTATCTTCAATAGTAAAAGTGTAAAGCTCTGATTCATATTCACCACTTACACATTTATATGTATAAAGTCCTGCTTCAAGGTCAGTAAGAGTTGTATATAAACGGTAGTCACCCTCAGCAGTCTGTCTTGCAACAGCTTCGATTTTTTCACTACCCTTAATGTTTATCAACTCAACATAACCCTCGTCAGCATCAGAATACCAGGCAATTGTTCTGTCATTTTCATCGTTACCGACAAACATTGTAACAGCAGCTTCAACTGTTTCAGTTTTGCTTTCCCAGGCTGTGTCCCATAAGCCTCTGTCAATTTCATCAAGCAACGCATAAGACATTGTTGAGGACTGAAAGAGCATAACAAAAACAAGAGCAACGCATAAAATCTTTTTCATATTTTTCATATCATTCTTCTCCTTTATCCCAATATTAATATTTCTTTGAAAGGAGCTTTTCTGCTTCATTCTTTGTGATTTTACCTGCATTGCAATCAGTCATAATCTGAACATCCTTGTCGTTAAGACGATAGAAATACCAGATTGCACAAGCGATTGCAAGACCGAAAATCGGGAAGATATTATATGCAAACCAGATTCCGTCAAAAGCCGATGCAGGCTGCTGTGCAATTGCATTGATTTTTTCAAGTGCAGCAAAATCAGCAGCATTATCAAAAGAAATAAAACCGTAAAGTCCTACGATAGCAAGCCATGCTGAGCCTGAAATAGCTGCTGCAAGCTTAACTGCAAATGTCTGGATTGCAAAGGAAATACCCTTTGCTTCAATTCCTGTTTTATACTGACCGTATTCAGCACAGTCAGGAGTAAAGGTGAATGCAAGAATGCCGATAATAGCAAGAGGAATTGAACGAAGCATATATGTAATTGTGAAGAATAAGAAGCTTTCTTTTGTGAAAAGAATAGGGAATGAAAGTACAAGGGCAGCGATAGCTGAAATCTTAAAAACAAGAGCTTTGTCATACTTTCTGATAATCTTAGGAACAAGAAGTGCCATAATGAGCTGAGGAGCTGCTGCAACTGTACCTGTTATAAGTGATGCAAGAGAATTTTCATAGATATAATATGCGAAAATCTGATGCATGGAGTTATAAGTCTGTGCACCTGAAAAGAAAATGTATCCGAGATAATATATAAGAAGATATTTATTGCTTACAACATATTTTACCATTCTTCTAACGGTAAATTGTTCTTCGTCTGTTGTCTGGTATCTTTCCTTGCCGATAAAAATGAGAGGCACCATTGTTACTATAGCAACTGCAGCGATTATTATACTTGCAACACCATAGCTTACACCCACATCCTCACTTACAAGAGCAGGAACAATAACAGATGAAAGTGCAACACCAATACCTGCTGTAAGTCCTTTTACTGAAAGAATTGAGTTTCTTTCTTCAATATTGTTGGACATTGCAGTAACAAGACCGAAAGCAGGAACATCGCAAAGGGTATATGCTGTATCCCAAATAATATAAGCAAGAGCGAACCATAAAACCTGAACAGATTCCTTTGAGTCAGTCGGGATAAAGAAAAGGGCAACGGTTGATAGCGGAGTAATAATACAAGCAGCTTTCAGCCACGGAATAAATTTCTGTCCGCTTTTGAACTTAACTTTATCAAAGATAACACCGAAAATGGCATCGTTGATTGCATCCCACAACTTAACAATACCCATAACAATTGAGCAGGTAATCGGGTCAATCATAAAAGCAACAAAGGTAGGTAAAAAGCTTGCGACCATAGTATAAATCATGTTTTGTCCGAAGAAATAGGAATAGTAGCTTTTTCTTTCGGCTTTTGTTGTCTGCCACAGCGGATTCTGAGGCTTTGCTTGTGTTTTGCTCATAAAAATTCTCTCCTTTTCATATATGTAACAGTCAGCATACCGAACGGCTGCAAAACTTGTCACACCCTATGTCAAACAGTATAGCACAAACAAAATAAGATTTCAATAAGCTCTATAAATAAGAGTTTACTTGATAATAAGTCGTAATTTTTCTCACAAAATATAATTATCAAATAACTATCTGAATTATAAAAATCCGTTGAAAAATGACGGATTTTTTTGTGTTTTGAGGCCTTTATTTTGTGTAATCTGTTATTGCAAACAAGATTTCAGAGTGATATAATCAAAAGTATAAAAGCAGGTGATACTATGAATGAAAATATTGTTGGTGCAATAATAACTTTTGTGTTGGGCTTTGCTGTTGCCGGGCTTAATTTCCTGCTGTCAAGAGCGATTCTGACAAAGCAACCTGAGAAATATGCATTCTCAACAATTTTAAGACAGTTAATTCAAATTTTATATATTGTGGCAGTTTATTTTGTGGCTGAAAAAACACCTTGGGATATGATGTATATGCTCATAGGTGCTGTACTTGGAGTGACACTTCCTATGTTTTTCTTCACACAAAGACTTGTCAAAATCAACGATTCAATGATAAAGAACAGGAAAGAGGGTGACGAAAATGGGTGAGGCATCAAAAGTTATAATCAGCCTGTTTGGCTTTCTTGATGTGACAGGTGAGGTTATTACAATGTGGATAATGCTGGGAATTATTGCAGTAATTTCGCTGATTGTAAAGTCAAATCTCAAGGAAAAGCCGGGAAAATTCCAGAATGTGATTGAAACAGGCGTTGAATATCTTGATAACTTTTTTACAGACCTTTTAGGCAAGAAAAAAGCTCGTCAGAATTTTGCGTTTTTAGGCTCGCTTTTCATTTTCATAATCTTTGGCAACTATTCAGGTCTTTTTCCCGGTGTGGGTTTGACAGATTATGTGAAAGCACCGACCGCATCACTTTCAGTAACAATCGCTCTCGGTATTATCGTGTTCGTATTTTTACAGGCTTCAGGACTTAAAAAGGGTGTAAAGCACTACTTTAAACGATTTGTTTCACCGATTTTCATTATGCTGCCGTTACTGGTTCTTGATGAATTTATCAAGCCTGCATCCCTGGCACTTCGTCTTTACGGTAATATTTTCGGTGAAGAAACAGTTACACACCAGCTTTATAACATTCTGCCAATCGGTCCGCCTGTTATTATGATGGTACTGTCAATGCTTTTCTGTGCGTTACAGGCTATGGTTTTCACAATGCTCGTTTCAATTTATCTTGACGAAGCAACTGAGGAAGAATAAATAATAAGTTTTAATAATAAAGGAGTAATTTTTATGACAACATCAACATTAATCGCATTTGCAGCAGCTCTTGCAATCGCACTCAGCACAATCGCACCCGCTATCGGTCAGGGTATGACTGCCAAGGCAGCTATGGAGAGTATTGCTCGTCAGCCTGACGCTGCAAAGGACATCCGTTCAACTCTTATTATTTCAATGGCTCTTATGGAAGCGCTCACAATCTACGGATTGTTGATTGCTTTTATGCTTGTTTCAAAAATCTAATCGGGAGACAGAATACTTATGAGCATACAGATATCCGTTATAATATGGACTGTAATTTGCTTTTTACTGTTAATGGTTATTCTTCATAACTGGTTGTTCAAGCCGGTTTTAGAGGTTATGGAAAAACGAAAAGCCCGAATTCAGGCAGCTCAGGAAAAAAAGCGTGAAGCCGAAAGAATGATGGCTGAACATAATGAGCTTCTCCTGAAGCAAAAAGCTGACCTTGAAAGGGAGCAGAAGCTGAAGGTTGATGCTCAGATTGAAAAAATTAATACAGACAGTAAAAAGGCTGTTGAAGCAGCGCGTGTCAGCAGACTTGACACTTATGAGGTTTATCGCAAGAGTTGTTATGACGAATACGGCAGCATTATGTCAAAGTCGGAGACCTCAACAAAGCAGATTGCAGAAACATTTGCAGACAGACTTATAAACCAACCAAGAAATTCAGGTATAAATTAAAATGGAAATTGTATATGCAATAATAAACTTTTTAATTCTCATAGCTCTTATTGTGCTTTTCGGCAGGAAAATGATTTTGTCAATTTTCCGTACTCGCCGAGAGAAAATCGAAGCTGAGCTTAATGAAGCAGAAGAAATTGAAAAAACCTCCTTACCAACCTTTGAGGAGGCTTCTGTTGTTGTGTCTGAAAGTGATTTGAACCTTGAGAATGCTGTCCGTGAAGCACAGCTGGAGGCTGATCATAAAATCAGAAAAATTCAGACCTTTGGTGCAAGAGAATGTCATGAGGTACATCGTGAAATGATTGAAAAAGCACGAAAAGGACTTATGGGTGCTATGCGGGTGAATGTTACTGAGGTTTTCTCAAAGGAGCCTTATCTTTCATCACTCCGTAATGAAGAGGATGAAATCATCGACCTTATTCTTGAACAGATTCAGCTCACTCCCGGTGATATGGCTTATCTTAAGAGACACGACGTTCTTTATGTTACACTTACATCGGCACATAAATTAAGTGACGAAATCGTACAGAAGGTTGATAAGGCAACCACAAAGCTTCTCAGCACTGTCAACGGTAAAACATCTCTTTGGGTTCGTGAGGATGAAACACTGATTGGCGGTCTTCGCCTTCGTATCGGTGATACTGTTTATGACGGAACAGTCAAGGAGGAGCTTTACCATTTTGAAAAGCGTCTTAAAAAAGTTCCTATTGAGGATACGGATGCAGGTACAGAGCTTCTTGAGGAGTTTTCAGAGCTGGCATCAGAATTCACTCCTAAAATTCACAAATATCAATTAGGTAGAGTTATAACAATTTCTGACGGAATCTGCTGGATGGACGGTCTGGCTGACATTATGTACGGTGAGGTTGTTGAATTCGATTGCGGTGAGCGTGGTATGGTCCTTGATATTCAGCAGGACAGAATCGGTTGTGTAATTTTCGGTGAATATGAACATATTGACAGCGGAAGCCCTGTTCGTCGTGTGGGCAGAATAGCATCAGTTCCTGTGGGTGAAGGACTTTTAGGCAGAATTGTGGACTCCGTCGGTAACCCTATTGACGGTATCGGTCCTATTGAATTTACTGAGAGAAGACCAATTGAGTGTGCGGCTCCTGCAATTTTAGATCGTGCTCCCGTTAATTCTCCGCTTCATACAGGTGTAAAGGCTATTGATGCTCTTGTTCCCATTGGTAAGGGTCAGCGTGAGCTGATTATTGGTGACCGTCAGTGCGGTAAATCGGCAATTGTTATTGATACAATTCTCAATCAGAAGGGCAAAAACACAATCTGTATTTTTGTCGCAATAGGTCAGAAGGAAACTCTTATTTCCGAAGTTCAGGAAACACTTGAAAAATATGGTGCTATGGAATATACAACAATTGTTGCTGCAACTGCTTCAGGCTCTGCCGCATCACAGTATATTGCACCTTTTGCGGGAACTGCTATGGCTGAATATTTTATGTATTCAGGTAAGGATGTTCTTATAATCTACGACGATTTGTCAAAGCACGCTGTGGCATACCGTGAATTATCACTTCTCTTGCACAGACCGTCAGGTCGTGAGGCATATCCGGGTGATATTTTCTATCTTCATTCACGACTTCTTGAGCGTTCAGCTCATCTTTCAGATGAATTAGGCGGTGGCTCAATCACAGCTATGCCGATTATCGAAACTCAGGCAGGAGACATTTCATCATACATTCCGACTAATGTAATTTCAATTACAGACGGTCAGATTTTCCTTGATTCTGAGCTTTATAACGAGGGTCAGCGTCCTGCTATCAATGTGGGTCTTTCGGTTTCCCGAGTTGGCAGTGCAGCACAGACAAAGCTTATGAAGCAGGTGTCATCAAATCTTCGTACAAAGCTTGCTCAATTCCGTGAGCTTGAGGATTTCACTCAGTTTGGTACTGATGTTGACGAAGAAACAAAGGAAACACTTGATTACGGTAAACGTCTTATGGAGGCGCTCAAGCAGAATCGTTATCATCCTATTGAGGATTGGAAGCAGTCGTTACTCCTTTTTGCAGTAGCCGAGGGATATTCAAAAGGTTTTGAGCTTTACGAGATGGAAGAGTTTGAAAGCGGCTTGTACGAATATTTTGAGAAAAACTGTGCTGATTTGGTAGCTGAATTAAAAACAGGTAAAAAAATGTCACCACAGCTTATGGAAAACGTAAAATCAGCCTTGTCTGAATTTGCCAAGAGGTCCTGATTATGGCTACAGTTCAGAAGTTAAAGAAAAAACTGCGTGGAATTGAATCAACGCAGAAGATTTCAAAGGCTATGAAAACAATTTCCTCAATAAAAATTTCACAGCTTAACAATGTTTACAACAAATACAACGAATATGGTGCAGAGTGCGAAAGACTTTATGAGGAATATAAGTCTGACTTATTGAGTGCTTTACCGCAAATTAACGAAAATGCACCTGCTTGCTATGTTGTGATTACATCAAATAAGGGTCTGTGCGGCGGCTTTAACCTTGATTTATTAAAATTCGCTGACGAGGAAATCGAAAAATCTGAAAATCCCTTTGTCATTGCTTGCGGTAAGCAGGCGATTGCACATTTTACTCAGAAAAATATCAGATTTGAAAAGGAATTTGTATTCAAGGATATTCCTGAATACACAGAGGCTGTTGAACTTTTGAATTGCGTTTCAGAGCTTTTGAGGGAAGAAAAAATTTCATCAGTAAATGTGATTTATCAGAAATATACAAATATGATGAAGCAGACTCCCTGTGTTCAGGAAATGTTTATTGATGATGAGGATAAAAAGGCAAAGAGCAAAGCTCTTTTAATGCCTGACAAACAAACTGTGATTGAAAATATTGCTCCTGTGGTATTTCAATCAATTTTCTATAAATTACTGCTTGAGGTTGCTCTCGGAGCTAACGCAGCCACTCTTATGACAATGCGTTCAGCTTATGATACTGCTACTGAATATTGTATGCAGCTTGAGAGTGAAATCAACAGACAACGACAGAGTGCAGTTACAGCTGATGTTATTGAAACTGCATCCGAGTACACTGAATAGGAGGCAGACTTATGTCAAAGGGTTCTGTGGGAATGATTTTGAGAATTACAGGTCCTGTTGTTGATATTCTTTTTGAACAGACTGAAGTTCCTGATATTTTCCACGCTGTTACTATTGAATACAATGGAAAAAAACATGTTGTTGAGGTTTCTCAGCACCTTGGTAACGGTGAGGTCAGATGTATTTCAATGCATCCTACTGACGGACTTTCACGAGGAATGAGTGCTGTCGATACAGGTGAGCCTATTACTGTCAGCGTTGGTGAGGAAACTCTGGGCAGAATGGTAAATGTTATTGGTGAGCCTATAGATAACGGTAATGAAATTAAAACTCAGGTAAAGTGGCCTATTCATCATCCTGCTCCTCCGTTTGCAGATATTGTTGCTTCAAAGGAAATTCTTGAAACAGGTATTAAGGTTATTGACCTTATGACACCTTATGTCCGCGGTGGTAAAATCGGTCTTTTCGGTGGTGCAGGTGTGGGCAAAACAGTTCTTATTATGGAGCTGATTCGTAATGTTGCCTTTGAGCATAACGGTTATTCTGTTTTCGCAGGTGTGGGCGAACGCTCACGTGAGGGAAATGACCTTTGGAATGAAATGAAGCAGTCAGGGGTTATTGATAAAACTGCTCTTGTTTTCGGTCAGATGAATGAAACAGCAGGTGCTCGTCTTCGTGTACCGCTTGTCGGTCTTACAATGGCTGAATATTTCCGTGAAAACACTCATAAGGACGTGCTTTTGTTTATTGACAATATTTTCAGATTTACTCAGGCAGGTAGTGAGGTTTCAGCACTCTTGGGCAGAATGCCGTCAGCAGTTGGTTATCAGCCAACTCTTGCTTCTGAAATGGGTAAGCTGCAGGAAAGAATTGTATCAACAGGTAACGGTTCAATTACATCAGTTCAGGCTGTTTATGTTCCTGCTGATGACCTTACTGACCCTGCTCCTGCAACAACCTTTTCACACCTTGATGCAACAACCGTTCTTTCACGAAAAATTGTTGAGCTTGGTATTTATCCGGCTGTTGACCCACTTGAGTCATCTTCAAGAATTCTTTCACCTGATTTTGTCGGTAACAAGCACTTTAAAATTGCAAAGGAAACACAGAGAATATTGCAGAAATATACTGATTTACAGGATATTATCGCAATTCTCGGTATGGATGAGCTGTCTGAAGAGGATAAAATTACAGTTAAACGAGCTCGTCGTATTCAGCGTTTTATGAGTCAGCCTTTCCACGTTGCCGAGGGCTTCACAAGCTATAAGGGTGTGTTTGTTCCTGTTGAAAAAACTCTTCAGGGTATGGAATGTATCCTTGGTGGTGAGTGTGATAATATCGGCGAACAGCACTTCCTGATGTGCGGAACTATCGACGATGTTTTCGCAAAGTCTAAGGAATAAGGAGTGAATGTATGCAGTTGATTATTGCCACTCCAAAGGGCTCAATAAAGCCTGTTGAATGTGATTCTGTCCGCCTTACTGTCTGCGATGATGCAAAAGGCAAGAACGGCGGCAGCTATGGTATCAGAAAAGGCCATGTAAAAGCTTTGTTTTCACTTTCGTCAGGTGAAATTTCAGCATATTTGAATAATGAAAAAATCTTCACCGCAGTCACCTCAAAAGGCTTCGCAACTGTGGATGAAGACAAGGTAACAGTTGTAGTTGAAGAATTAATTGAATAAATAAAATGGTGGATGTTTCTTCCACCATTTTTTTGTTGGTGTATTTATGCGTGAAAATAAACCCCCAGTTCTACTGGGGGTGAAAAAAGGCTTTAGCAAAGACAAAACAGGCGTGCAAATGAACACCGAAAAAATGTTGAGGAAATATTAAACCTCCAAGTATAATAGTGATGGTT
>JAFTUP010000217.1 GCA_017466205.1 Clostridia bacterium | reverse complement strand
TTGGTGTATTTATGCGTGAAAATAAACCCCCAGTTCTACTGGGGGTGAAAAAAGGCTTTAGCAAAGACAAAACAGGCGTGCAAATGAACACCGAAAAAATGTTGAGGAAATATTAAACCTCCAAGTATAATAGTGATGGTTTGGCAACCGCATTACTAAAATACGAGGAGGAATAACAAATGAAATTAAATAATAATGAGATAAAAAGTTCAGCACACTCAAAGTATAGATGTCAGTACCATATAGTTTTCTCTACACTGTTCTGAATCACACATATTAAAAATTAAACGATTATTGTTATCCGTTATGTAATCGGCTGCGCCGAAGAGGTCTGTATAATCCTCTGTTGTGCAGCCTTTCACAAAGATATGACAAACTCTCTTGTCAACCTCTGTGGTAATAAATATTTTCTCAACAACGGTTGAGATTAAATTAACAAGTTCTTCCGGCTGTGCATCTTTTGCATATTCTGCAAAGGATAACAGCTTTTTTCTTACCTCATTAAGTTCCTGAAGCATCAAGGCACCGTCTGCCTTGCCTTCCTGAATGCGGGAAAGGTCTTTTTCGAGCTTTTCAAGGTCTTTATTCATTTCTGCAATATCAGCTTCAATAAACTTACGAAGCGATTCATCAGCTTCTCGCATATTTCGCACCTGTGCCGCTATTGCTGTTTTAGTTTTCTCAATAGCTTTCGTAGTCTCACGGTATTCTGTTTCAGTTTCATCGTTAGAAATGAGATTTTGCAGTTTTTCATTGAAAATAGTGTTGTAATATATTGCACTTTCATCACTGAGATTTGATAACTGTGCAACTACAAATTCATCAAGCAGTACTCCGTCAACGGCTTTAGAGGTGCATTCCTTTTTGCGGACACCAGGACAAGTATATTTAAAGCGGGGCTTACCGTGTGTCCAACGATTGGATTCTGAAGTAACGCTTAACCTTTTACCGCATACAGGACAGAAAACTATTCCTGCAAGTAAAGCATTAGTACGGCGGTGAGGTCTGTTGTATTTTTCTGCAATGCTTGAAAGAAGCTCCTGTGTTTCTATCCATTCACTCGAAGGTATAAAGCCTTCGTGCTTACCGACAGCAATAATCCATTCTTCAACAGGCTTTCGTGAAAGTATCTGTGAAAATTTCGGATTGAAGAAAGTGGAGTCTTCATCTTCAACCTTGCATTGGTCAGTTTTATTATAGCACGAAATGCCGTGTTGTCCATCAAATTCTGAAATTTCACCGTAAATATTACCGCCTTTATCAAGAAAATAGTTATATGCTCTTTCATCAGCAACACAATAAATAGGGTTGGTCAGTATTAACCTTGTCGTAGAAGCGTTAAATTCTGCACCTTGCTTTGTTCGGTAATCCTTGCTGATTATCTTTGCAGTTGTCTGAATAGAGCGTGTGCTTCTGAAAATCTCATATATTTTTTGTACTACATGCTTTTCTGTATCAATGCTTTCAAGATGGCTTACAGCACTTTTGTTTTTGCCACTGCCCGTTGTAACTCTTTTTGAAGTAAAGCCTGTCGGTGTATTACCTCCAAGCCAGCGCCCGTCTTTAGCAAGCTCCATAAGATTGTCCTGAATACGCTCGGTAAGAATATCACGCTCAAATTCTGCAATGATTGCAAGAACCTGAATTATAATTTTTGATGTGTTGTTCTGAGTGTTGATATTATTAGAGCATACAAGAAGAACAACATTATGCCGTTCAAAGTATTCGAGTAATCGCATAAGGTCTGCAGTTTTACGACCTATACGGTCTAACTTGTAGCAGGCAACAGCCTTAATTTTCCCGTGTTCAATATCACGGAGAAGTCTTTGAAAGTCCGGGCGGTCACAGTAATAACCGCTGAGCCCTTTATCTTCATATTTTGCAAACTCATAATCCTCAGGTAATCCCAACTGATTTATAGCATAATCTCCGCTTTGCTTAAACTGAACACCTATACTGTCACCTTTGTTGGTGATACGGGATTTTCTTGTATAAATGGCTACCTGTCGAGGGTCTTCTTCAAAAGGTAACCGTGATTTCTTTTTCATATATTTTTTCCTCCTTAAATAATTAATGGGCGAACAGAAGCTCGCCCTATACTTCTTGATCTATATTATACCGTTACACTTCCGCTACTGCGAATGTGCCGATTTCTTTAATTGAACTCAGCAAAGAACGAAGCTGTTCAGCTGAGTAATTATATAACTCACGAGTAACATATTCCAATCGTTTTTCCTGAAAACGGTTGATATGTTTCTCGCTATCCTGACCGTAATGAAATACTGCGGTCATATCAAAATCCATAAGCATACCTCCTTGTAAAGTTAAATTTTTTTATTCACACATTTGATTCGTGGATTGATATTTGATAAATTGAAAAAGCCCAAGAAATCTACATCTTGGGCGGGCATTGCAAGGGTAAGAACAGAGTCTGATTGCGGTTATACAATCAGACTCTGTTCGATAATAGGAGTGTGTTATTTATGCAAGAAAAAAGTTGGATAGAAATTTTTGAAGAATTAGGTTTGAATACAGATATATTCGATGATAAAAAATGGGAAGAAATGATAAAAAGACATATGGAATATAAAGGCAGTGATTTTTCAATGAAAATCGGTGGTACTGTATATGATGTTACTACCCACTTTAACCCCAATGGTCGAGAGTCATTATTCAAACAGTTTCTTGATATTATCCTTATCAGCAAATTTTGATGATTTCTCAAAACTGTAATTTAACGGGCATCTCTGTCACGACGGGCTCTGTATCTGCTTTCACAGATTTTTATGATTGCTTCTTCAATCTGTTCGGTTGTATAGCTTTTCGGAAAGTATTTTCGTATTCTTTCAGCAGGGATTCTGATTTTCTCTCGCTGATTTGCCTTTTCTTCAGCCAAGATTTCACCAATATGCTCAGGAGTCAAACCTTCCTCTCTGCTGATTGCACGAAGCCTTTGAGCTTGAGATAAGTTTGGAGTAGCATCACAGACACGGATTTCTTCAACTAAATCCGCCTGTTCAACCTCATTGAGATAAGAAAGCTCTACTGCAGGGGTAAATGCTATTTTGCCTTCATCAACAAGGTCAAGCAGTTCAGGAATAAGATAGGTTAAACGGATATAACGGTGTATCTGTCGTTCACTCTCTTTTGCAGACTCACTTACTTGTGTTACGCTCCACTTCTCGCCAACTTGGCGAGAAGTTTGCCCTTGATGGCTTAATGCTTCAAGTTTCAATTTGTAAGCAAAAGCTCGTTCACTTGGCAAAATATGCTCCCTGTGCAGATTACTGTCCACAAGCATAATTGACGCTTCGTCACGGCTTACGGCATAAATTAAAGCAGGCACTGTTTCCAGCCCTGCTTTCACTGATGCTCTGAGTCTGCGATGACCTGATATTAACTCATATTCATCATCTGTGTTTTCTAAAGGTCTTACGACAATGGGTGAGATAACACCTTTATTCTGAATACTCTCTATAAGATTATTCATCTCATCATTATCTAAAACCTTATACGGATGTCCCTCAAAGGGATGAATTTTTTCTACCGGGATATTTACCGGTGCTTTTAACTTTTTGTTAGCCATTTTATCGGCTCCTTTCATTTTTATTCTTAATATTTTTGTTGTTACGGTTATTACGCCGTTCTTCAATTTGCCGCTGTCTTTCTTCCTGCTGTTTAACATAGCGGGCATATTCTTCCTGCCTTGCTATTTCAGCCTTGGTAATATAATTAGGTAGCGGTTCACCTATGAGCTTTGAAACGGTATCGACGCTTCGGTTAAAATCGTATTCGCTGATGTTGTAATCTGCTTCAGCCTTTTGCCTTGCCTCTTTTTCTTTTTCGGGGCGTATTTTCATCCTCTCGGCTTTCAGTTCTTCTGTATCTACATCATCAGCCTGTTTCTCGGTTTCTTGGTACTGAACAAGTGTCTTTTGAATTTCTGCTTCCATTCTCTTTTCTTCGGCTTCAAGCTTTGGAATTTCAAACCGACGCATTTTCTCAAAGTAAGATTTTGCATTAAGAATATCCTGTTCGGTTTCACACTCGTTTTGTGAGAGGATATTCTGCATTTTAAATTTCAGCTCTTTAAGCTCAAATTCATAGTGACCAACCTCACATTTTGCCGAGTTATACTTTTGCTTCATAACCTTGGGTGTGAGCTTCAGCTTCTTCTTTGCTTCTTTGAGCTTTTCTTCCGTTGTCTTAATATCTTCCTGCAGCTTATGGAAATACACATAAAACTCATCTGCATCACGGACTTCATTCATAGCCTGATGCTTCATTTTGTTAATGCTCTTTCTTTCACATTCAAGAATAATCATACCGACACGGATACCTTCAAGAGCATCTGCAAGTGCGGGTATGAGTAACTTTGCCGCAGTGATTACAAGCTCTGTAAGTGCCTGAACAGTTTTACGAAGACTGATAATCAGACTGTTATCTTTACGGATAAGAATGTTGATTCTCATTCTCTGTGTGACTTTGCCTTTCTTCTTCATTTTCTTACTTGAAACACCCTCGTGAATTGTAGGTTGCAATAAGATTCCTCTTGCCGCAAAGCTTCGGTGGTCAATAGGCTCAATGTTCTTTTCCTTTAAATCTCTGTTTACAATATCTGCCCACAGCTTTCGCCAAGCATAAAGCTGTTCATCACTGTTCCAACGCTCGCTTATGGGATTCTGTCTGCCGTATTTTGTGCTTTTCGGGTATTTGTTTACTCTCTCATATCCAAGTGCCTTTGATAGTGGCAGATATACTTTCTTACCGTCAACATAATATTGATACTGCTTTTCCCAACCTTCATTTTTGGCAGATAAAAATTCAGAGGCGGTAAAGCCTTTCTCCTTACCGTCTCTGATACATAGATATTCTTTTTCGGTTTTTCTTTGCCAAGTACCGTCAAAATTTAACGGTCTGACAGTTGCCATAATGTGAGCATGAGGATTGCCTTCGCCTGTATCGTGAACACAGACATCAACACACATACCGTAATCTGCAAGAGCCTTTGCAAATTCTTCTGCCTCTGAAATCTGTCTTTCACGGCTAACTTCAACGGGCAGAGCAACAATGAACTCTCTTGCCAAACGACTGTCCCTTGTTTTCTCCGTTTCTTCAACTGCGTTCCATAGCTTACTTCTGTCGCACCATTCAGGCGGAGCGTGTGACGGGAGAAAGATTTTCTCATAGACAAGACCGCCTTTCTTTGTGTAATCGTGTTTTACGCCGTCATACTCGTTAGTGATTTCACTGCAGCTCATATATGCACTTGCGGCTACGGCTGAGCGACCTACACCACGGGTTATGACTTTGGCTTCAAGGTGATAAATTGCGGGGATCACGTCCTTTCGGTTGAATTTGTTATTATGTTTTAGCGATTATTGACAAAGTGCTTTTTTACAGTAAACTTAAATATGAAAATATTTTTTGTAACCTTTCCACAACTTCAATTGTTATTATAGTGAAAGGACCTTTCAATTAGGCGGTGAAACAATGACAGATGATGATTTTATGCAAGCAGTAAATCGCAACAATCAACGTCTTTTTCTTATCGCTCTATCTTTCACGAAAAGCACTTACGATGCTGAAGATATTCTTCAAAATGTTTTTGTAAAACTTTTAAAATACCCAAAGAGCTTTTCAGATAAGGAGCATTTAGACAAATGGTTGACAACGGTTTGCGTTAACGAAAGTAAAAACTACATAAAATTACCATTCAGATATCATAAGAACATTGACGATTGTGATTTTGTTTCAAGTGCCAACTTTGACAGTACAACTCAAATAGATTTGTATAATGCTGTTATGAGGCTGTCTAAAAAAGAACGCACGGTAATTCATTTGTTTTACTTCGAAAACTTATCGATAAAAGACATTGCAGAAATGCTTAAAATTAAAGAGTCGGCAGTTAAAACTAGGTTAAGTCGTGCAAGAGTAAACTTAAAAGAACAGTTGGGAGATGAGTGGATAGATGAGTAAAAAACAATATACAGATACCTTTTCAAACATTCATCCTTCCGATGAAACAATTGAAAGGATTATGAGTATGACTAACAAAAAACATTTCACAGGTTTTAGTAAAACACTTGTTGCTTTAGTTGCAGTAATTTCAATTCTTTGTTCCATAGGTTTAGTAGCAAACGCTGCTACTGATGGCGCTGTTGCTGAAACTGTTTCTGAAGTTTTTGAAGCCGTATCAAACAAAGTGACCATATTGATAAACGGAAAAGAAACTGAGGCTGAAATTGATGTTTCAGAGAAAACTAATTCTGACGGTGAAAAATATTACGAAGCTGAAATTAAAGTGGATATTCCTGATGCTTACGTAGAGGCAAAATGTGAACTACAATTAGATGGAGACACGGTCATGGAAGATATTGATTCTGCTCTTCAGGAAAGTATAGAACTGCACATATACAACGAAGAAACTGAATAATTCTATATGCCCGTATTACTTAAATGAGTATTACGGGCATTACTTCCATTTTATTTGACAAAATAATTTTTTGGTTTTAAAATGTCATTGGAACAGTCATCCCCTTTTCTGTTTCACCAGACGTAGGTCCACTAGGAAAAAAGGCAAATGAGAGAGAAAGTATTATTGAAAGGGGAATGCGTATGATTGATAGATTTATTTGCAAGTTAAACAGACTAATTATTTCTGTAACAAAACGACTCACAATAACAATAAAGACACCATTCATTGATTTCTCGTTTGCTCCTATGATTGTTATAGCTTTGTGCTTTTGTATATATTTTTTCGTAATCCCTCGGAGAGCGCACTACACCGCCTTTACGGTGGTGAGTAAGTGCGCCCTTAAGGGAAATATATCAGCCTTTAATTCAGCTTCCCTCGTAAATACCCCTCGATATCAGTAAAGTTCATTGTCTTGATTTCAGGTAAAAGCTTCTCTAATATTGCACCCTCAACAATAAGTCTGTGGTTTCGCTCTGTGCGTTCCTTTTTACGGTTGCGGTTTTCAGCCTGCTCAAGTCTGTGCTTGGCTTGTATCAGCTTTTTCTCGTTATCAGTCAAAATCATCACCTCCAATCTGTTGGCACCGTAAGCGGTGCCGTTTTTTATTGTATTTTCCTCTATGGCTCCGAAATCCGAATGTTTTGGCACCGTTAAAACATATCAAGAAACGCCAATGCCTCTGCATCATTTTTCAGCTTCTGCTCCTCAGTCAATTCCATATCAATACCAACCGAAGAAGGAGGACTTGATGCAACAACTGAAATACCACTCAGCTCCTCTTTCAGAATCTCACGGAATTTGTCAAGCAGTTCATCATCTGCCGTCTGCTTGTCCTCATAAGCTATAGCCATTTTTATTGCATCAATGATAAACTGATTTCTTGACTTGTATTTTTCTTTATCAAGGCTGTTCAGATAATCAATGATTGCCGTGTGCTCTGTGTAGCTTAAATTAAAGCGGACATTTATGCGGTACTCACTCATATCCTGCCACTTTTCATCATAGTTTCGGCAAGGTACTCATAACCCTTGGCCGCCGCACAGATGTCATCAACAAAACGGATACGGTCTGCATTGAACTTGTAGAAATTCTTTACAAGGCAACCGCCACCGCCTGTGATATACAGCATCATA
>JAFTUP010000216.1 GCA_017466205.1 Clostridia bacterium | reverse complement strand
CTGGCGTACTCCTGCTGAAGTTTTTTATGGAAAAAGTGTTGCACTTACTTGACAATCCGCCGTGGCAACGCGTTAGCGTTGACGGAGGGAGAGAAAACTTCGACTACCCCTCAGTCGCTACGCGACAGCTCCCCTGACAAGGGGAGCCGAGTATCGACACCCATAAAAAAGAGTTCGACAAATTATAATTTAACAAACAAAACACCCGATGAACGAGTGCTCATCAGGTGTTAATCTTTATTTATTCTTTATCTTTTCCGTATTTTTTGTTACGCTTTTCAACTCGTTTTTCGCGGATTTTCTCAAATGCAATTTCGCTGATTACAAATAATATAACCACTAATATTGCGAAGAAAACGCGGATTGGAGTAACTGTCAATTCATTTGAATACTTAACTGTACTTTCAGCGAATACGGGAAAGGAAAAACTAAAGCATAGAACTGCTGAAGCAATTAAGGTATTCAGTTGTCTTATGCTTTTTTTCATAATTATTCCTCTGTTACTTTTACTGCAATTCCAAGCTCATCAAGCTGAAGTGTATCAACAGGTGACGGACACTCTGTCATTGGCTCGCTTGCGTTCTGGAGTTTAGGGAATGCGATAACATCACGAAGTGAGTCAGCACTAATCATCTGCATAACAAGTCTGTCAAGACCGATACCCATACCACCGTGTGGAGGTGGGCCAAACTTGAACGCATCTGTCAGGAAACCGAATTTCTCATAAGCCTCTTCGTCTGAAAGACCAAGGAGTGTGAACATTCTCTTCTGGAGTGCAGGGTCAGTAATACGGATTGAACCGCTTGACAATTCAACACCATTGAGAACAAGGTCGTAAGCCTTTGCACGAACCTGTGCTTTGTCTGTTTCAAGATATTCAAGACATTCATCCATAGGAGATGTGAATGGGTGATGCATAGCAACGAAAGTCTGAGAATCCTCATCCCACTCGAAGAACGGGAATTCTGTAATCCAGAGAAGATTGAACTTATCTGTTGGGATAATGTCCAGCTTCTTTGCAACCTCCTGACGGAGAGCACCAAGAACTGAAAGAACGCTGTTTTTCTTTGTATCAGCAACGATAAGAACAACGTCACCTGTCTCTGCTCCTGCTTTGTTAAGGAGTGCTGTCATTTCGTCTTCAGTAAGGAATTTTGCGAATGAAGATGCAAGTCCGTCAGGCATAAGACGAGCAAATGCAAGTCCTTTAGCACCGATACCGCGAACAAATTCTGTAAGCTTATCGATTTCTTTTCTTGTAAGAGTATTGACTGCATTTTTAGCTGTGATACAGTAAACTGCACCGCCTGCCTCAAGTGCTGATGTGAACACACCAAAGCCACAGCCCTTAACTACATCACCTAAATCACAAAGCTCCATTTCGTAACGAGTGTCAGGCTTGTCCGAACCGTAACGCTCCATAGCATCTTTGTAAGTAAGTCTTGGGAGTGGTAACTGAATGTCAACACCCATAGCTTCCTTGAATACTCGCTGAATATAGCCCTCGCCCATATTCATAACGTCATCCACATCAACGAATGACATTTCAAGGTCAATCTGTGTAAATTCAGGCTGACGGTCAGCACGTAAATCCTCGTCACGGAAGCAACGTGCAATCTGCATATATCTGTCAAAGCCTGCTACCATTGAAAGCTGTTTGTAAAGCTGAGGTGACTGTGGAAGAGCATAGAAGCTTCCGTTGTGAATTCTTGACGGAACAAGGAAGTCACGAGCACCTTCAGGAGTTGAACGGATGAGCATCGGAGTTTCAATCTCAATAAATCCGTTTTCGTCAAAATAGTCACGAGTAATTTTTGTAATCTTGTGACGGAGAAGAATATTCTTCTGCAAGTCAGGACGACGAAGGTCAAGATAACGGTATTTAAGACGGGTCACCTCTGATGTCTGACAATTTTCAACGATTTCAAAGGGTGGTGTTTCGCTGACACCAACAACTCTTAAATCCTTAACTTCAATTTCAATGTCACCTGTAGGAATGTCCTTGTTCTTTGAAGAACGCTCACGGACAACACCTTTAGCCATAAGTACATATTCGCTTCTTACTGTGAATGCCTTATCAAAAACTTCTCTGTCTGTATTGTCGTCAAAAGCCAACTGCACAACACCTGTTCTGTCACGCAAATCAATGAAAATAAGCGCACCCAAGTCACGACGACGCTGTACCCAACCTGCAACTGTAACCTCTTTGCCTACAAAGTCAGCATTAAGAGTTCCGCAGTAGTCAGTTCTTTTTAATCCGTTCATTGTATCCATTAGTTTGTGCCTCCCATAAGACTTGCTAAGTCAATGCCCTCGACACCAAGGGACTCAAAGCCTGACATAGCATCTTTTATAACAACTGATTGGAAATTTTCACAGAATTCAGAAAGTGTCATTTCCGTTTCGTTACCTGTTTCCATATTTTTAAGCTTAATGTTTCCTGTTTCAAGCTCGCTGTCACCTAAAACGAGTGTATATAACGCACCGATTTTGTTAGCATATTTCATCTGTGGTTTAAGACCGCGACCAACTGTGTCGAATTGAACACACATACCCTCGTTGCGAAGCTCAGTTGCGATTTCAGCAGCCTTGATGTTTGCGTTTTCACCCATACTTACAATGTAAAGGTCGCATTTCTTTGGTTCCGGGAATGGAGTTTTCTGTGCTTCCATAAGGAGCAAGAGTCTTTCAAGACCTAAACCAAAACCGCAAGCAGGGGATGGATTTCCACCCATTTCTGCGATAAGTCCGTCATAACGGCCACCGCCGCAAACTGTACCCTGAGCACCGATTTCCTTTGAAACGAACTCAAAAACAGTTCTTGTGTAATAGTCAAGACCACGAACAATCTGCGGATTTACTGTGTATTCGATATTCATAGCATCAAGATATTTCTTAACGCTTTCAAAGTGATTTTTACAATCGTCACAAAGAAATTCAATAACAGTAGGTGCTTTTTCTGCAATACCTGAGCAAACAGGACTCTTACAGTCGAGAATTCTCATTGGGTTTCTGTCAAGACGACCGAGACAGGTTTCGCAAAGGTCACCCTTGTACTGTTCAAAATACTCTTTGAGTGCCTTGTGATAATGCTTTCTGCATTCAGGGCAACCGATTGAGTTGATTTCAAGAGCAAGATTGTTTATTCCAAGGTAATTGAAAACCTCGTTTGCAAGTGAGATAACTTCTGCATCAGCACTCGGAGCTCCTGCACCGAAGCATTCAACACCAAACTGGTGGAATTCACGCAGCCTTCCTGCCTGAGGCTTTTCATATCTGTAACAGGATGTGAGATAGTAAATCTTCTGCGGAAGTCCTTCGTTGAAAAGACCGTGTTCGAGGAATGCTCTTACTGCACCTGCAGTACCCTCAGGACGGAGAGTGATTGAACGACCACCCTTGTCTTCAAAGGTGTACATTTCCTTTTGCACAACGTCAGTAGTTTCACCAACACCGCGTTGGAAAAGCTCAGTATGTTCAAAAACAGGTGTTCTCATTTCGTGAAAACCAAAGTTTTCTGCAGTTTCTCTTACTGCTGATTCCACATATTGAATTTTGTAGCTTTCTTTAGGGAGCGTGTCCTGTGTTCCCTTAATAGCATTTGTGATTAAAGCCATATATTTCTTCCTTACTGATATGTTTTTGCCTCCCGGAAAACACGGGAGGCGATTTGTTTTATTTATTTTTTAGGATTGATAATATCTCTCCAGTCAAGGTCACCACGCTCAAGTGCGTGAATAAGTGCCTCGGCAGTTGCAATATTGGTAGCAACGGGAACATTGTGAACGTCGCAAAGACGAAGCAATGTATTATCCTTCGGTTCGTGAGGCTTTGGATTAAGCGGGTCACGGAACATTAAAAGCAAGTCAATTTCGTTGCAGGCAATTCGTGAGCTGATTTGCTGGTCGCCGCCCTGAGGACCGCTTAAAAACTGAGTAATTTTAAGTCCTGTTGCCTCAGATACCATTTTGCCTGTTGTTCCTGTCGCACAAAGATTGTGACGAGAGAGAATACCGCAGTAAGCGATACAAAATTGTGTCATAAGTTCTTTTTTTGAGTCGTGTGCCATAAGTGCTATATTCATACCCAAACCTCCATCTTTCCTAATATTTTTCGCCGTTTTATAAATCTGACCGCAAAAATTGAGTTATACATACCTATAATAACAAAAAAATAAGCATTTTTCAATATTTTTTTACAAATTAAGCGGAATATCTTTGCCTGAAATTCGCTCAGCTATGTTGGAAAAGCAAATTTTTGCCTTACAGCGTGAGGGAAGCTCCTTATCATTGACAGAAGCATACATCATTCGCTTTTCTTCAGGTATAACACCCAAAAGGCTCAGATATGTAATATCTATAATTTCATCAACATTGAGATATTTCCCGAAAACAACTGCAAGAGGGTCAAAACGGTTGATTACCAGCTTGATATTTTGGTCCTCAATTCCCGATTTCACAAGCTCATTTCCCATAACTCCCGCACTTCTTGCACTTACGTTATCAGGAGTTGCAACAACGATGCACTGCCCGGCACATTTTGCATAAATCATAGGCAGCTTGCCCACACCTGCAGGACTGTCAATGAAAATGTAATCATAGCTGTCAGAATACTGTGACAAGAGGACTTTGAAGCTTTCTTCGCTAAGGCTTTCAGGATGCTCCAACGGTGCAGGTAAAAGCTGAAGATTATCGTCATAAAAAAGTCGTGCTTTTTCTGTGTCACATCTGTTTTCCAGTACATCCGACCAATCGTAAAGCACCATTCCGTCAAGACCCAGAAGCATATCAAGACTGCGTAGGGAAATGTCACCGTCAATGAGTAACACTTTTTTACCTTTCTGACAGAGTGACAATGCAATATTGACACAGAGGGTGGATTTACCGACTCCGCCCTTTCCTGATAAAACCGTAAATATCTTTGCCATAATTTCGCCTCTTTTCATTGCTTTTACGGGAATATTTTAACACAAAACTCTCGTTTTTAAAAGGCTCTTTTTGAAATTTGTCAAGATATTACATAAAAGGATTTTTTATAAGAAAAAAGCAGAAAAAAACATCATATTTTCGGACTGTATGTGGCAAAAAAATCTTTCGGACAAGCATATAATGATGTTGTTTCATCAAATCAGGATGATAAATTATAATTTGTCAAACATATTTTTATGGGTGTCGATACTCGGCTCCCCTGAAAGGGGAGCTGGCGAGCGTTAGCGAGACTGAGGGGTTTGCTCCCTTTATTACTTACTAACAGAGAACTGTACAACCCCTCTGTCAACTTCGTTGACATCTCCCCTTTCAGGGGAGACAAGAAGTTGAATTATCCCCACAAACTCCGT
>JAFTUP010000215.1 GCA_017466205.1 Clostridia bacterium | reverse complement strand
TTGATAAACTATCAAAATCCGCAGAGGGAAACACTATAATGTTTTCAAACATCAGAAGCAACGGAGGTTCTTCAATATCTTTTTTTCTTCCCGGCAGAGTTGATGAAGATGATGTATGGGATTGTGAACATCAAAAGTATTTGGTTCAGCAGTATGACTATGTAAGGGAGTTTAAAAGTGCTATTGAACTTTTTAAATTTGGCTCTGGTGAAGAACGCCCTGCAACCGAGGAAGAATTAAAACTCATAAATTGCAGTTTCAGATTTTTAAAAGACAATAACCACATAGAGAGTGTAGATTCAATGGAATTTGAAAGATACGCTAATTTTGTTGACGAAGATGAAGAAGGTGTTGAATTATGACCTTAATCCGAATTATTACAAGGGCAGAAAGGAGCATAAAGTGTGATGGATAAAATAAAACTTAAAGAAATGGTAACGCAGATTTATTCGCTTACCAATGACGGAAAGAATTTACCGCCCCCAATACTTGAAACGGTTGAATTGGCAGAAGGCAAATACCTGAACGAAAGAGGATATGAAGCTATACAAGGGATTCTTGCTCTGTCAGAGGCAGGGCTATATAGTAATCCTACACACGGACAGGATATACGCAAACTGCACGATTTAGAGCATATAACCACAGACAGCGAGGGGTATCTGTACTTTAAGGATAAATTTGTTTCAAGAAGAAGCGGAGATTTTGAAAGCATATTTGGGAAAAGAAAGCTGGAACAGCTACAGTCAAAATGCCTGTTTCTTGAAAGGTGTAAAATCGGCGTAACATCCTTCAATGTTCAGTTTCCGTTTGATTTTATGAAAGATGCGTATAATCGGGATATGTTTCTTGATTTGGATAAGCTCACAAGAGGTCGGTCAATTATATTTACGCATATTACGATAGACGGAGAGAACACAGAAAGTCACAGTTATTTTATGTCGGGGCAAATTCCTGAAAAAGTTGTAAAGTACAATGAACATCAGCTTGCTTTTAATCAGTTATATCCCGAAAACACATCTTGTACTGCAACGGTAAATGAATATGTGTTTAATAACGGCGGTCATACACCGCAAGCTGCAACCCAAAAGGAATTAAGGCAGATAGAATTGGCTTTTGATGCTCTTTGTAATCGCTGTGTACTGCATAAGTCAAATTCCTCAGAGTACAGTTGGGATATGTCCCCGGAAGATACGGAGGATGACGAAGATGATGAAGAAATGGAAATGTAAGCGTAAACGGTCAGAGGCATTTTTGGATGTACTCTTTCAGTTTGCAATCGCAATGAGTCTTATATTCTGCTTTGTGGCATTGTGGAAACCTTTTATTTACAAGCAAAACATGGACTATATGGCAAAAACCCTTGTCAGAGCCGTTGAAGCAAGCGGATGTATTGATAGTGATATAACTGCACTTGCAAATGAACTTAAAACCGAAATGGGTGTAACGCCGACAATATCATGGAGTGCGCCGTACATATCGGGAACAAATAAGATTCAGCTACGGCAGAAATTCACTTTAACAGTCCGTGACACCATAGACATTAAACTGATTGAGCCTACATTTGGTTCACCGCTTGTTATAAGCATACCGATTGAGAAAAAGTTTATAGGTATCAGTCAGGTGTATTGGAAGTAGGTGGTGTGTGTGAACAGAAAAAGCGGTGCTGCTAATGTTTTCTTTATTCTGTTTATCTTTGTATTTATCATAATCACAGTCATAACAGTTGAGTTTTACCATATTTTCACCGTCAAAGAATACATTGATACGGAGCTTTCAAGAGCATTGAACATTGCTACAGACTATGCAATGCTTGACGAGTATCGAATGGAGCATATTTCAATGATTCATATTCCTACGGCAGTTAGCGAATTTGAAAGCTATCTGCATAATGAAATGCAGCTTAATTCATCAAATGAGCGTATCGAGGGTGGAGAGGTAAAATATAAGCTGATTATCAATAACACCGATATTGTAAGCAGTCCGGCTTCGTATCAGGTATCGGGAGTTGTCAGAATTAAGCCGATTTTACTATCGTCATTAGTACCCATTGATATTGATATTCCGTTCAAAGCAAAAGCAAGAAATCAGCGTTATGAATAAAAATTTTGTTAAGGTGTTGACAGGTGGCGACACCTGTGTTATAATGGAGTCGAAAAATGAAACGGAGGTATCTTATTATGGGTGCAGTACATAGAACAAAAACGGCGATATATCTTGATAATACAATTTTTGCGTGGTTAATGGATAAACACGAAAAGACCGATATTCCAAACAGCAGAATTATAGAAAGAGCATTACTTGAATACTACAAGGACGAAATAGAAGAATTTAAAAAGAATTATAAGGAGGCTGAATAGCTATGATGAAAAGATTTATAACTGCTGCAGTATCAGCATGTATGCTTCTTGCAAGTACAACTGCATTTGCAAACGGTGTAACATTAAGTCTTGGTGCAGACACATCACAGGCGATTGCACAGACAAATTCACAGTCAGCAATATTTTCTGACACGAATATAAATGATTGGTACTATCCGCACATGGAAATGCTTGTTGAAAAAGGCGGCATCAACGGATATACGGACGGAACTTTCAAACCTAATAATACAATTACAAATGCAGAGTTTGTAAAAATAATTGTAGGGCTTGTAAGTGAAGCTGATACAAACACATCCGACCATTGGGCAGAAGGATATATCCAAAAGGCAAAAGCACTTGGTATCGTGGATGCAGACGAGCTTGTAAGGTCAGATTATGACGAACCGATAAGAAGGCAGTCAATGGCAAAATACGCAGCCCGAACAATGAATAAAGTGTTAGGAGAAACACCTACCGCAGATACAAGCACATACATATCCGAAATAAAGGATTGGTCTGATGTGTGCGAGAACTGCAAAGAATATGTTGCAGAGGTTTATTCAAAGGGCGTTATATGCGGTATGCCTGACGGAACTTTCTCCGGTGGTAGCTTCACCACAAGAGCAGAAGCAACTACAATGCTTGTAAGAATGATAGATGCAAACTATCGTGTAGAAATGTATAGCGGTGTTGCCTTTAATCAGACTACAGATGTTATGACGGACGGAAAAATGACCGTTGAGAAATCAAAGAACTTTATGGATATAACTCTTGAAAACCTGAAATTCTATGAGGAAAACGGCAAATATTATGTAAGTGGTACATTTCCCGAACTTCCGCAGGGCTATGAGAATTGGCTGATGATAACATCACAGTCTAAGCTAAATGAACCGAGCTTTGGTTTGACAACAGGCTTCACCATGATAGAGGAAAATAAGATACCAAATACAGGAAGTTTTAAGAAGGAACTCACATTGTCAAATCCTGATAATCTGGACTTTGTTGTAATCAGAATAGGTGTTGATGCAATCGACAAGGCTGATTCGGATGCACAATCGGCATATTACAACATAAGTACGGCACATCAAAATGAGATAACTCTTGTAAAGGAAACAGGAGAAGAAAGTGTAAAGTATGAATATGACTTTTCTAAACTGTTTCAATGGTAAGGAGGAAAACTGAATATGAGAAAATTTAAAACCTACGGAGGGCGATTGTTCGCTCTCCTTTTTGTTTTATGTACTGTTTTTAGCAGTATAACTGTTAGTGCAAGCAGTAATGCTTGGGAGCAATGGCAATCTGTTATCCCGGAAGAAAGTGTAAGTAACGAAAACTTACTTATGTCGGTGAGAAATGTCTTTAATATTGAGTTGTGGCATTATTCCGGCGGTTATTGGG
>JAFTUP010000214.1 GCA_017466205.1 Clostridia bacterium | reverse complement strand
TGTTTCGCTGTCAGCGTTTCTTGTTGACAATTCCTCTGCACTACTATTAGATACCCCTATAACCTCTACATACTGTAAATCAGTATATTCGGAAAGCATCTTAGTTTCGTTCAGGAATCCATAGACAGAAACAACATCACCGGGCATTATCTTACCCGATACACTTGAAGCAAGACTATCTACCGTGACGGATATAGCAAGTTTTTCAGAGCCGTCCATTTCGTATAATGCTTTATCTGATACTGAACTAATATCCGTGAACTTCTGCATCACAAGATTATCCTCCGGCAACAACTGAACAGATGCAACCTTACCAATGATTTTCTTTTTATCGGTTATCGTATTTTCTGTTACAGCTTGCTTTGGTAGCTGCTTGATTTCAAGCATATCCTCGGTAATCTGTGTGTTCTTTTCAATCTGTCTTGTTACCTTTACCACATCAACCAATTCTGCCATATTTTTATTACTTTTCGGAACGATAACAAACGCTATCACCCCTGCAAGTATCAGACACAATGCAAATATGACATATCGGTTTTTAATATACTTTATCATTTCTTAAAGAATCACAAAAATCGTTTTTTCATCTTTGAAAGATTAGACTGTGCCTCTTTCTCGCTACCTTCTACATAGCGTGACAATATGCTTTCATATATGCCGTAGTTTGCATTATCTTCAAGTATATCAGGGGCATACTCCGCATAATATGTCTGCTCCTTGTATTCGTCAAGAAAGAGCATTGACTGTTGCTTTGGAACGGAGAAATTCATAATGGTATAAAGTTCAGGTATTACTCCGATACTGTTTATTACCTTGTTATAGTTGTAAAACTCCCACGGCTTACCGCCTGATACCAGAATCTTTATATCGTTTGCGACAAACTCCTGAGATGTTATATCCCGACAAGCACCGTAGTCATAAATATAAAACTGATAGCCTTCGCCCAAAACATCTAAAAAGGAATAGTTGTGATAAATAGTAATACCTTTCCACAATATACTTCCGTCCTCACGAACAGAGCTTTTACTTCCGGCGTAAATATCAAGCATTTTCTGAATATCACCGTGTATGTTGCTTTCAAGATAGCAAGCCTTTTTTCTCTGTTTCGTCAGAAATGCCGTAATTGCCATAGCGTGATGTGTTGTACCAACATGGGGTTCAATTCCGCAGACTCCTATCGTTATCATAGACTTCGATACTGCCGGAATCGCTCTTTTTACACTTTCTACAGTTCTCGGCTTTACAGGCGGTGCAATAGGGCTTACAGGCTTTTCTGCAAATACTTTGGTTACGGGTTCATCCTTTGTTTCCGTTTCTGTCAGGCAGCTTTCAATTTCCTTTTGTGCAATCACTCTATCTTTTGATAAAACAATCTTACACACATTCCTCTCACGCAGAGCATTTATTAAACTGTCGCTTGTGCTTTTACCTAAAGCAACAATAATGATTTTTGCCTTTGTCATATACCGCATACCGCAAATACTGTCATAAATTTCCTTATCGGTATTTTCAAGACAGTCAAGGTCTATAACAAAAAACTTTATATGCTCCAGCTTCTTGATTTCTGTGTTTACGAACAACTTAATATCTTTGATATTTGTTACACAATCAAAGTTTATTTTCCGTTCCTCGCAAAGCTCTTTAATAAGGCTCAAATGTTCGGGTGTAGTGATATAATAGACCATACAATTCCTCCTTTCCGTCAGTTTCTTTTGTTAATTTTCGCCTCGTTTTCTTTCATTGCACTCTCTCCATATTTTGCGGCATTTCAACCGCAGGGGGTGTTGTTTGGGGCTGTTCTTCCTTTTTAACTTTGCCTACACCGAATATGAGAAGTACAATAATCAATACATAAATACAAATTTCGACTACATTCATTTTCTTGTTCATTTCATACCTCACTTCCAAAAAGCCCATACGCCTTTTGCTTCGTTTACTATAATTGACACACTCCATTCCTGATTGCTTTTCTCTCGGCTGTTGGGATCGTTCACAAGGATTTTTCCGCTTTCGGTTATACCACGCAAAACAATAAAATGACCGTTGTTGGTAAAATGTCCTTTTCCCATACTTGCGATTACGATTTTACCTTCACGCAGCTTTTGAGAAATCTGTGATGATGACACCGAAAATTCCTCGCAGTTGATACCCCATTTTGTTGCCCCTGCCGGGAATAAGCTCCAAGCAGTTCCGACACCTTCTACTCTGTGACCGTTTGCATAGCTCCAATCAGCAACCACCTTTGGATTGACCGTTGTATCTCCCGTAAGTCCGACAACCACCATTGAAAGTGATGTGGGGCCGCATCCGCTTGAACCGATTGTACCGCTTTTGCCGTAAGCATAATTGCCCCAGCGTTTATCCCATTGAATAAACAGGGGTGTTTGACTTTCAACATAATCGCCCGTAATATCAATTACCGCATCTGTTCCTATGTAGCCGTAATTATCTTGCAGAGATTGAGCATAAGCGGTATTCGTTGCATCACCGCCGAACAAACTACTCAGGAAGTCAAGGGGATTTGTCAAAATATAATAAGCCATTGAAAGTATCATAACGACTGATATTACAGGAATCAAAGCGATTGCAATTACCTTTTTTCTTAATTCTTCGTCTTTTAGAACCTGAATAGCAATCTGAACTATTGCTTTTACTGCTGTTGCACTGATAGCAACCACCTCCTAACACTTAGTCTTATCTACCGCCTCCACTAATGTATTTGAGTTTGTGTTGTAGGTCAAACTTAACGCTTAACCTTTTAGCACCGCAGCAGAACAAAGCAACCGCCCTCTTTTTAGCAAGCAATAATTCTTTTTCTGCTTCTGTAAGATTGTATAGGTCTGCAAGCTCCTTTAAGTTCTGACCGTCTGCACCGAAAAGGATTTTATAACACGGAATATCCAAAAGAGCCTGACCGTACATCTTGATTGAGGGATCAAGAAAGTCAACAACGCTGTGCGATATAATCATCAGCCCTGCTTCATATTTTCTTGCTCTCTTTGCGCAGTTACGCAAGAAAACCAGACTTTGAGGCACTTTGTTATCAATCATCAGATATGCCTCGTCACACACAAGCAATACTCTTTCTGTTCTGTCAATGCTCATCTGCTCCCAAGCCCAAGTAAGGATATTGAAATACTGTGTTTTGATAACCTTATCGCTGCTGTTTTGCAGAGAATGAGTATCAAGGCAAATCCATTTTGAGTGCGGTTTAATACTTGTCTGACTGTTCCATAAAAAGCTGTCCTGTCCGATAGCTGCATTTTCCAAAAGGCAAGCAAGATGACGATAGTTTTCCGTTTCATCTTCGGGTAATGTTTTATCGCCGGATTTCTCCTGAAGGTAATCGTACAAATCCTTAATTATCGGATAACGGTCAATCTTTTTGTCCTTTAGCTTCATTGTGAGCGTAATGCCGTATTTTGCATAAAGCTCACGCAATGCCTTATTCAAATACGCTTTTTCATAATCGCTTATTTCAGGCAGATACAGGCTAAAAAAGATTTCAAGAGTTTTCAGGTGCAAAGCCAAATCACCCATACCCTTGTTATCCTTGCTGTGGAGTCTTAAATTATCATTTTCTTCGTATTCGCCTGTTTCATCGTCATCATCTTCGGGCATTGGTCGAATTTGCAACGGATTTACCATACCGCCAGCACCGCCGCCGACATCAAGCCAATCACCGCCCATATCCTTTGTGAGCTTTTTGTACTCTCTTTCAGGATCAATAAGTATGATTTTTGTACCCTTTGCGTATTCCTCTGTAATGATGTGTTTTGTGGTTGCAGATTTACCTTGTCCGGCAACACCCATAATAACCCAATTCGAGTTAGTTCTGTCACTGTGACGAAGCCACGGATCAATGGCAACCATACCGCCCGACACATCTTTTGCAAAATAATAGCCTCTACCGTCCGAATAAGACGAAGAAGCAAACGGAAAGC
>JAFTUP010000213.1 GCA_017466205.1 Clostridia bacterium | reverse complement strand
GCTCCCTCAGGGAGGGAGCGGATTATAATCAGCGTCGCAGACCCTACAATTCCGAATTACGCATTACGAATTTCGAATTATCCCTACAAACTCTGATTTGTCATATTATTTTTCATAAAAAACAAATCACCAACACAAAAAAACGGCGGGAACCCCTCAGTCACCTTACGGTGACAGCTCCCCTTTCAGGGGAGCCGAGAAGTTCCGCCACAAATTTAATTCACATTATGCTTTTTTAATTTTATTGAGTTTTGCGTTAAGGTCGAGGAGTTCTTCCTTATTCATCTTAAGGCCTGTCATACCGAGCATACCGATAAGGCGAAGAATGGTAAATCCGCCCATCATCTGCATCATACCCTCGTTCATTTCAAAGCCGCCCTCGCCTGCATTCTGCTTTGCAGCTGCAGCGATCGGTCCCATAATCTGTCCGAAAAGTGCCTGTCCTTCAGGTACCATAAGAAGGTCACTCATTTTTGAGTTAAGTGAAAGATAACCGTCAACCTCTGTTACATCAAACCAGTTGAGAATTGCACCCTTTTCCTTGAGTCTGTAATCCTCATTGAACTCTTCAACCTTAAGGATAAGTGACTCATCAACGCAGTCACCTGCAACAGCCTTAATCTTTGTAACGCTCTTGTTAGGAACATTAAAATAGAAGAAGTGATTTTCACTTGCCTGTTTTTCAAAGAGGTCACCGTTTACATAAAGTGTAACTTCAGGCTGATTTGAGTAAACAGTAACCTTAGTTACGTCCTCAACTCTGTCAACGTATCTCTTACCGCAAACGTGAACGAACGGTTCGTCAGAAAGCCAAGCCTTGTAAGCATAGAATGAGTCCTTCTTGTACTTACGGTCAAATGTCATAAGGCCCTTATGGTTCTGACCGTTTTCGCCACCTTCAGCACGAGCATCAGCACCAAAGTCAAACATATTCCAAACGTGAGTTGCCCAGATGTATTTTCTTGAGAACAACTGCTTGATGAGTTCTTCGTGATAATATGCCTGATATTCTTCAGTATAATCGCCCTGCTGTGGGTTTGATGTATGCCAGTTAAGTGCTTCACAACCGTATTCACTCATACCAACAGGGATATTAGGGAATTTAGCGTGGAAATTGTCAAACCAAGGTCCGTTCATACTTGTGTCGCCACCGTACCAACCGAAATAGTGGTTATGTGAAACAACGTCAGGAATCTGAATATATGGGTCATCAAGACTGCACATTGAAACAACTGCAATAGTTGTAAGTCTTGTTTTGTCCATTTCGTGACAAAGGTCATTAAGGATTTTATGGTTTTCAAGAAGGTCATCATCAGAACCGCTCATTGAAATTTCGTTTGAAAGTCCCCATACAACGATTGACGGATGGTTGTAGTTCTGAACAATAAGCTCTTTCATCTGTGAAATTGTATTTTCACGTCCTGTTGGCATGTGCTTTGAAATATATGGAATTTCAGCCCAGATTACCATACCGTATTCGTCGCAAAGGTCATAGAAATACTGGTCGTGCTGATAGTGAGCAAGACGGATTGTATTTGCACCCATTTCATAGATATATTCCATATCTTCCTTATGATGTTCAGGAAGAAGTGCATTACCAAGTCCCCATCTGTCCTGATGACGGGATACACCACGAAGCGGATATTCTTCACCATTGAGGATAAAGCCTCTTTCAGGGTCGATTTCAAATGTACGACAACCGAAACGAGTTGAAACCTTATCGATTACCTTATCACCCTCGAGGAGTTCGATTTCTGCTGTATAGAGATATGGGTTCTTTCTGCCGTTCCAGAGTACAACATTCTTGATTTCGATAGTTTCAACGCCTTCGTCAGTTTTAAGAGTTGTAACCACATCACCTTTTTTATCCTTGATAATGTAGTTAATCATCTGTCCGTCTTTTTTGTTTGTAACGAATGATTCAAATGTAACCTGTGCATCTGAGCCTACAATCTTAGGTGTGATTGCAATACCTCTGCCACCGTAGTAATCAAGCTCAAAGTGGCTCTCATTAACTGCGATAATATTTACGTTTCTGTAAAGACCGCCATAGAATGTGAAGTCAGCCATCTGCGGATAAACAGTTTCATTAGCAGAGTTGTCAACTGTAATTGCAAGCTTGTTGCCCTTTGCTAATTCTTCTGTAATATCAACTCTCCAAGTACTGTAACCACCGTCATGACTTGCCAACTTGTTACCGTTCATATATACAGCAGCAGATGAGTTCGCACCGTTGATTTCAAGGTAATATTTATCTGCTGTCGGAATTTCTTCCATATCAATTTCCTTGTAGTAACAGCAAGTGCCACGGAAATAGTCATTACCGCCATCCTGACCGTCAATTGCATTCCAGCAGTGAGGAATATTCACAAAATCCCAATCAGCAGGAACTGTTGCAGGAACTTCACTTACACCCTTACGGAATGACCATTTACGGTTTAAACTGATTATTTTTCTCATAGTTTTACTCCTTATTTTTCGTGTATTTAAAATAAAGGCGGGAACTCATTTAGCCCCCGCCCAACCAATTAACTAATTATTTGTATAATGCTTTTCTTGCATCATGCATTTTTTCTGCTCTTTCATGTCTTTCTGCAAGCTCTTCATTCATTTTTGCAAGAGTTTTCTTATCAAGGTTATAGATAAGAGCAATACCAACGAACTGAACAACAGCACTGAAGAGGTAAAGACCTGCTACAAGCCAACACATATTGTGTGCTGTTTCTGCACTCTGACCAATTGTTCCCTTTTCGGAAACATAACCGAGTACACCCATAATAGCAAGAACTATTGAAGGGCCAACACCCTGAGCAAGTTTACGGAAGAATGAGTGAAGTGAATAAACTGTACCTTCTTCACGTGTACCGAACTTCCATTCATTATAATCAATAGCATCAGCCATCATTGCCCAAGAAACGCATGTATATACACTCATACCAAAACCGAATGCTATAAGACCTACAAGATAAACAATCAAAGCTGTATCACGGTTTTCCATTGTCGGGAATACCAACATAATAAGACCACCGATAATAGAAGCAATTGTACCTGCAACAGAAGCTTCCTTCTTACCAAACTTATTAACAAGCTTCTTAATAAACGGTAAGAATACTACAACAGGAAGGAAACCGATCATCTGAACAAGACCTGACATTGAAGCCTTGTTAAAATATGTAGCAAACATAATTGTGTTTGCTGTTGTAGCTGACTGCATACCAAGGAACATACCCATAGCTGCAACAGTAGCACCGACTGCAGGACGGTTCTTCATGAACTTACCGAAAGCTTTGATAACATTGAATTTTTCGCCGCCTTCACTTGCTTTAACAGCATTTTCATCCACACGAACAGTAATAGCTTTAATCATAAACATAAAAGCTACAAAGCCGAAGACACCCATAATAAGTGCTGCCCAGAATACACGTTCACCTAACAATGTTTCAAACTGCTTACCTGTAAGTGGGTCTAAAACAGCGTCACCCATTTTGTATGCTTCACCTGTAAGTGGGTTTGTATGATAATCACCGGTTCCGTCATAAGTAACTTTTTCCCAGATAATCATCGGAAGAATTACCATAGGAACAATATTACCGAACATTGAACCGATTGAACGCCATGTAGATAACTGTGCACGCTCACCTGAATCTTCAGTGATGAGTGAAAGCATTGAACCGTAAGGAACATTAGCAATAGTATAGCAAGCATCCCAAACAATGTATCCTAAAACAAACAAAATTGCTTTTACAACAACACTTGCATTAGGGAATGGAAGGAATACTGCTGCACCGGCAACTAACAATCCGCAAGCACCGATGAAAATATAGGTCTTAAATTTACCCATTTTGTATTTTCTCTTGTCATTGTCAATCATTGCACCAATGATTGGGTCGTTGATAGCATCCCAAGCCTGTACAAGTAATAACAATACTGATAACAAGCCTGTTTCCATTGTCATATAAACAAGCCAGAATGTCTGAACTGTGCCTTTAAGGGCAAAGCTCATGTTACAGCCGAAGTCACCGGCAGCATATGCAAATTTATCAAGCATACCAAACTTACGGTAACCGTTAGCATCGAGTTTTTTCTCTTTTGCCATTTTTATTTCCCCCTAAGAAAAAATGTAATGATAACATTTAAGTACATACATACCCAATCTTGTTACATACTTATTTTACATTAATCTCTGCTTTTATCGTTAGTAAACTTTTTGTTTTTTTAGGTACTATTTTTATTTTTTACTTGATTTTTACCAAAATTTGTACGATAATAAATTAAAAATTGTAAATATTTTACACAAGGGTGAAAAATATGACTTACGAAAAAGAACTTAAATTTTTCCGTAGCATTCTCCAAAATTACAGAATACATTCCTGTATTATCCCTGCAAACGACAAATCATATCGCAAAGCTGACCGCGGTCTTCGTGATTTTTTAGGTATGGAAGATGAATACGACCAGCTTTTCTGTATGCCCCACGAGAGTATTATTAAAAATACTATCTGTAAAATTACTGACATTTTCTTCTGTAATTATATCTTTATTGTTTTACCCACAGAGGATTCTGCTGTTTCAACATTTATTGCAGGTCCGTTTATTGACGTTGACATAAATCAGCAGACACTTCTGGAAATAGCAGAAAAAAATCATATTCCTGCACATATTTTTTCTCAGCTGCAAAAATATTACACAAGCGTTCCTGTTTACACAGACCGTGATGTTATTTTATCTCTTTTCAACTCCTTTGGCGAGGTTTTGTGGGGAAGTATTGATAATTTCACATTCAAGACAATTAATATGAGTTATCAGAATCAGTCATTTCCCAAAATTGTCAAAAATCTTGAAAACAAAACTGATGATGCTTTACTTGCCATGCAAATGCTTGAACGAAGATATGAGGGCGAAAGAAAAATGATTCAGGCAGTAAGCCAGGGTATGACCCATCAGGCAGAGCAAATTCTTTCAAAATCCTCTGCAATTATGCTTGAAATGAGAGTCAGTGACCCTGTGCGAAACATAAAGAATTACAGTATTATTGTCAACACGCTTCTTCGCAAGGCTGCTGAGCAGGGTGGTGTTCATCCTCTTTATATAGACGGTGTTTCATCCGATTTCGCAAAACGTATTGAGCGAATCCGTTCCGTTGATGAGGGCGTTAATATGCACCACGAAATGATTGATAAATACTGTGCTCTTGTTAAAAGACATTCTATGAAAAACTATTCTCCGCTTGTGCAAAAGGTAATTACTCTTGTGGATTTTGATATTACTTCAGATTTAAGCCTGAGCCGACAGGCAGAAATGCTCAATGTAAACGCAAGCTATCTTTCAACACTTTTCAAAAAAGAAACAGGAATGACACTTACTGAATATGTTTCAAAAAAGAGAATTGAGCAAGCAGCATTTTTGCTCACATCCACAAACCTTCAGATTCAGACCGTTGCACAGAATTGCGGTATTTATGATGTAAATTATTTCACAAAGCTTTTCAAAAAGCACACAGGCAAAACACCGAAGGAGTACAGAGAGAGTACAGTAAATTTTTGATTGCAAAATTATAATTTGTCGGACACATTTTTATGGGTGTCGATACTCGGCTCCCCTGAAAGGGGAGCTGGCGAGCGTATGCGAGACTGAGGGGTTTGTTCCCTTTATTGCTTACTGACAGAGAGCTTTACAACCCCTCTGTCAACTTCGTTGACATCTCCCCTTTCAGGGGAGACAAGAAATTGAATCATCCCCACAACCACCGATTTATCAAACAAAAAGCACCTCGTCTGAGGTGCTCTTATTATTGTATTAAGCTTATTCTGCTTTTGCCTTTGCTTCTGCTTCGTGCTTTTTACGAAGGCTTTCGTAAATAGGCTCCATTTTTTCTTTAGTAAGCGGATAACCAAATCTGAAAATCAGCCATACGCTTGTATAAACAATAGCAGGAATGATTGTACAAATAAACATAATCTTTTTACTTGTATCATTTTCAGCGATAAAGCCGTTACCTGCTGTAAGGCTGTCATATTTTGCCCACTGAAGAAGGAAGAGTCCGCCTGCATCAGCAATAGCCTGACCGAACTGACGACCGAATGTGTATGCAGAATAAACAGCACTTTCATTACGGATGCCTGTTGTGTATTCCTGATAGTCGATAACGTCCATAACAACAGCCCAACAAGTAAGGCTTACGAATGTATAACCGAAACCGATAAGGAGTAAGCAAATCATATAAAGCCATGCAGGATAAATTCCCTGCTCAGGATTTATCCACATAATAAAGTCCTGATTATTTGCAGTAACAAAAAGGAATACAGATGTTATTGCAGAGACAATTGACATTCTTCCGCAAAGCTCTTTTTTACCGTATTTTGCAGAAAGCTTTGGTGTGAACAAAATCAATATTACCATTGGAAGGTAATTACAGATTGTACCAATAATGCTGAGGCCTGTATTTGTAAAGTAGTTCTTATAAAGATATGTGTTAAATGAGCCGAATTGAAGCTGACCGCTGATAAGAACACCTGACAATGTAAGCAATACGAATGGTCTTGACTTGAAAAGTCCCTTATAAACACCCTTTAAGTCAACATTTTCGTCCTCAACTGCAGGTACACGTTCTTTAACCATTCTGTGACCCACGAGATAAGTAACGATTGAGAAAATACCCATAAGAAGTGCATACATAAACATTCTGTTTCCGTCTGCAACTTCAATTTCAAGACCTGTCTGCTCGTCAATCTTACCGCTGCCAACATAGATAATCATAGGAGCAATAAGAAGAACAACTGCACCACCGATACCACTACCTACTGAACGGGCAGTTGAAAGAATTGTTCTGCCCTTAGGGTCATCAGTAATAACTGATGCCAATGAACCGAACGGAATGTTCATAGCAGTGTACATTGTACAATAAATCAGATACAGAATGATTGCAAGAACGAATAAAAGCATCGGCTTTTCTGCCAGAGTCTGATTATAGAAAATTGAATTGGGGTCATTAAACGGAATAAAGCAGATTACTGTTGAAATACCGAGAGGTACTGCAACAAGACGCAAATACTGACGATATTTACCGTCTTTTCCTGCTTTTCGTTTTGAAACCACAGCACCCCAGAGTGGGTCATTGATTACGTCCCAGAGTCGAGTGATAATAAACATATAACCGACAAGCTTGGGTGCAATTCCAATGACGTCAGTCATAAAAATTTTAAGGTAGCTTGTGATATATGTAAGGTTAAACATATTACCTGATTCAGCAATAGTATAACCTGCAATATCCTTAAATCCTATTTTATTAGGATGGTTATTGACCTCTTTTACCTTTTTTTCCTTTTTTGCCATAAAAGATTATCTCCTTTCACTTTCTAAAAAGAATAATAACATCTTTTTTTCTTTTTTTCAATAGGAAAAAGGCAAGGAATAACTTTTATTGACATAAGATTTTTATAGTATTATAATTATTAAAACATTCATATTATGTGATTGAGGTAAAAGTATGTCCATTTTAAAATGCAATATGTGCGGTGGCACATTGGAAATTGAAGATAACGGCAGCTTTGCGGTCTGTGCTTACTGCGGCACACGTCAGGCACTTCCCGACAGCGGTAACGGTTCGCCTGAATCAGCAAAGATAGATGCTCTGCGTATTGAAAATGAAAGAAGAAAAGCAGAGGAGGCTAAGGCTCAGGCACAAAGAGCAAAGGCTCAGGCTGAACAAAACCGTCTTGAAGCGGAAAGAATTGCTGAAAAAAACCGCATTGAAAAGGCAAAAAAGTCAAAGGAAAAGCGTAGCAAGGCTCTTAAAATTCTTGTATCCCTTTTTGTTGTTATTGCTTTAGGTTTTCTTACTGTTACAGTCATTATTCCGTCAGTAAAATACAGTAATGCAGTTAAAAATGTTGAAGAAAAGAATTACGAAGAGGC
>JAFTUP010000212.1 GCA_017466205.1 Clostridia bacterium | reverse complement strand
TAGTTTCGGCTCGTAGCTTTTGTGAGTTGTTGTATTCACGGCTTGTCAATGGAGAAACATCCGCCCAGATGCAATACTCATTATCTTTTGTATTAACAATATTTCCTGACGAGTCTTGCCAGCTATCCTCTCTGTATTCGATGCTCCTAAGAGGAAGGCTCGGGTGATAAAGAGAGAAGGCAGGGACCGTTTCTCCCATGCCATTGGTCACGGTCCCTGCAGGTTTAGCAAACAAGATTCTGTGTCTTAAATTACCAAATCTCATTGTGCCACCCCTTTACTCTGTTTCGGTGTTCTCTGCGACTCTTGCCTCCAGTGTTACAAATGGCGATATCGCCTGTGTGCCTTTATAAGGAGTTACGGCTTTTGCAGTTGGTTTGCCATCAAGTCTATATACGAATCTGAAGGCGGTTTCATCATATACAAAGCGTACGTGAATAGATTCTGTTGCTTTGATACCGCCTTTTTCTATAATTGTATATCGTGACATATCTGCAAGCATAATGTCGCCTTTTGCCCCCGGTTCGTTTGCCTGCTCTATGTAGTGTACAGGCTTTCCAAAAAGCGTATCATACGGAGCATTTGCAATTGAACCCTTCGGAATAAACACAGGAGTATCTCCCATTCTTAAAGCCATCAACGCAAACATCAAATCTCTGTTAACATACCATTCTGCTCTGCGCTGTCTGTCATCGCAGGCTGCAAGCATTTTTGTGAGGTTTTCAACTGTAATCAATTCTGTCTGTCCTGCTTCCTTGGGGATTACTACCAAAGCATCCGAATTGAATATGCCGAGTGGTTGCTTTTTGCCTGTTCCATACAATACCGCTTCTGCAACTTTGAACTCGAATTCTTCTGAAAATGCTGTCTTTATAACCTCCCCAAGAGCAGGGGCATCTTCGAGAAGTTCATCTGTTGCATAGCAAATTCCTGCAAGTTTATTGAGTTTAAATTCGTGCTGCTTGAATGAAGGCTTACTACTTGCAATTTCTGCAGCTTCGCTTTCCCAGTATGCCATAATTCCACCGAACCTGTTACCATCTGCACGGCTGTTTTCGTTTATACCGTTTATTTTTAATGCGTTCGCTCCTGTGCTTATCTGAAGTCTTGTGATATTCGTAAGCAATGGATTTTCGTCATAAATCAAATCTTTTAAATCTGTTACAACATCTGCTTGAACAAGATATCCGCCATCTGTCGGTACACCTTCGTTATTGCCCGATACAAGATTTGCGAGTCGTTCATCAACATAACCGCCCGGCTTTGCCGCATTGTGAACGGCTTGAAGTTGTTCTCCGAAACTGGAGAAAGTTTTTGTTTTATTTCTGCTGTTCATTTTAAATCACTGTCCTTTTCAATAATAATTTTTTAATGCTTGAATTGTTTTGTCTTTTCTTAGTTCTTTTATTCCTTTATCGATATTTACACTCACTTGATATGTTGTTAAACCGAGTTTTGCAGAAATTTCCTTGATTGTGTACTCACTGTAAAACCTTAACCTTATGCACCGTCTTAAAGTAGGAGATAGCTTGTTGACGGCGCAATTTAATATTTCCGGTAGGTCATATTCTTCGATTTTAGAATATTCCTCGAAAGAATTTTCATCAAAAATCGCATCTTGCAAGAGCAGGTCCTCGTCATCAGAAAGTACGCTCTGTTGTAAACTTTTGATTTCTTGGTTTGCAATTAGTGATTCTTGTAAAACTTCGGCAGAAACTTCGAGGTATTCTGCAATCTCTTTGGTTGTCGGTTTTCGTCCGAACCTTTCGGCAAGTTCCGATTCCGCTTTTCTCGCTTTAAAATATAATTGCCGCGCCTCCGTGGAGATTTTTATAGAAACGCTGTGTTTATATCGATAATCCGCAATCACCTCCTTTAAGTACCCAGCAAGGAAAGTTGAAAATTTATACCCTGCATTGATGTCAAAATTCCGTGCTGCTCGCTCCATACAAAGATACGCATCTTGCATCGCATCTTCTTGGTAGGCTTCGTCAACGAACGATTTTCTTAACATTAACCTTATGAATTTTTTATTTCGTTCATAAAGCCGCAACAGGTTATATTCTTCATCAATTCCTTGCTGAATTTTTTTGACGATTTCCTCGTTTGTTTCAGGTAAACCCATTGACTTTCCTCCTGTTATGTAGTATAATATTTTCAAGAGTAAAAGTGCTTTTCATCAGGTTTACTACTAAAGAGCGGACTGTTTTATGAACGGTCCCTCTTTTTTGTTAGGGGGAGAAGTTTGTCCAACGGCTCTTTGAGTAAAGCTTCTGCTTCGGGAGATTCCACGGCTTTCATAAAGTGCAACAGAAGAATGCTCGAAAGCCTTGCATATATATTTCCGTAGCACCACTGAACCGCTGCGTATGTCTTGCCGGACCCATTGTATGTAAATCGATTATTGCCACGATCTAACAGTTTCTTTGGTGCAAGCATATATTTGTAAACTGCATAAAACTCTTTAAGTCGTTCTGATAACAGCGGAGCGAGCCTTTTTGCTTCTTCCGAGCTGTCCAAAAACCACGATATGTCACTTCTTACAAATGATGCCGGGGTTTTGTATGACTCTGCAGGATTGTTTATCGCTCCTGATACCGGGATGCCGTTACTTATAGTAACATAAGGTATTTTTGCTCCAAGGCACAACTTCATGTGCTTTTGTGCTGTTTCGTTATCTATTTCGATGCCTTCATCAAACATTCCGATAGGTATCGGTATAATTTTCGCATTGAATTCGCTCTCTATCTCCATTAATTCCTGAAGGCGAGGCGGTAGTTTTTTTGTCATGATGTTTCATCTCCTTCCGCTGTGCGTTTGTGTAACGCTGTAAAATGGCTTTATATTTGGGGTTTCTTTGAATTTGTTACAGAAACATTCCAAAAGAAATAAAACATATAATTGTTTCTTGCTCCTGTTGTCCTTGCATTGTTCTAATAATATATATTTATTTCTATGTAATCTGTAACAAATACTTTGAAACTCTTATTTTATGCGGTATTACGGTGGTTACATAAAGTTACATAAATTACATTAGAATGGCAGGTCGTCATCTTCATCTATCTCGATGAAGCCAATTTGTTCTGAAGAATAAATCGAATTAAGCACTGTTGTTGCCGTTGGAACATCGTAACAATATAGCCTTGTGGACACACCGTTTATTTTTTTTACTACTTGCCCATAATCTTTTTCTGGAAGTATCTTTTTTTCTCTCAAAAACTTCATAGTTTTCTTTGGGTCAAAGCCGTTGTTGTTCAGTGCTTCGTTTAGCATTTGCGGAAATATAAGAAATTTATCTTTTTCTTTTATTCCAAACCTTGGGGTTATGTATTCATCAGTGAACCGCTTTAGGTTTGAAATAAGCCATTCATGCATAAATTGCAGAGCTTTCATGTTGACATTGCGCTCATCTGCTGAAGGTTGCATTAGCAAAATGTCAATACCCATCTGAAGAGAATTGTTGAATGCCTCCGCTTTGTTTTCTTTGAATATCCAAATCGAGCCGAGATAATTTGCCACACAGGCGGCAGCGATGACATCGCTGTGAGAGTGGCTTTGCCCTTCATTTTTATTGTCAAGTTCTTCTGTGAATTTTCGGTG
>JAFTUP010000211.1 GCA_017466205.1 Clostridia bacterium | reverse complement strand
TAACGTTGTCAATAAACCTGTTTTCCATTATTTGTACTTTTTCATACAAAGTTTCAGCACAAAACTTGCATTTCTTTGCATCTCATAAAGTGTAATACCGTCTTTTTTTCCATAAGTCTTTAAAAGCGTTCCGTCAGGTTTACCGTTAGTAACTCTGTCACCACCCGGCATAAGCACATTTACACCTGCACGAACTCTATATGCCTGGTCACGCATCTTTGGAAATTCCTGACTCTTTGATGGTCGCATCCACCAGTCTGTCATTACAAGGCCATCGAATCCCCATTCTTCACGGAGAATTCTCTCACAAAGTTCGTAGTTATAATGTCCCCAAACACCATTGATTTTGTTGTATGATGTCATAATTGTATTTGGCTTTGCAGTTTTAACACAGATTTCGAAGCCTTTAAGATAGATTTCTCTCAAAGCTCTTTCAGAAAGTCTTGAATCATTTCCGGTACGATTAACCTCCTGATTATTACAAGCATAATGCTTTGGACAAGCACTTCCGCCACAGCTTTGAATACCTTTTACTGCAGCAGCACCGAACAAACCTGTCACAACAGGGTCTTCTGAATAATATTCAAAATTTCGACCGCAAAGGTGACTACGATGAATATTCATACCCGGTGCCAAAAGAATGTCACTACCCTTTTCTCTCAACTCCTCGCTGAGTTCAGCATATACTTTTTCAACAAGCTCTGTATTGAATGTACTTGCAAGAGCAGTTCCGTTTGGAATAAGTGAACAATATGACAAGAGTCTTATACCTGATGGTCCGTCGGTTGTAATCATTGGTGGAATTCCTTTATCACGAAGACTTTGTAAAATACCACCCATAGCACCTGCGTTACCTTTTGCACCAAGAGGACTGTCCATTTTGTAGTCACCGCGGGAAATTGCTTCTAATTCATCAAGACTTAACTGTGCAACGAAGTCTTCCATTGACACCTTTCCTGCCTCAACATCAGAAAGCTTATATCCCTTATCTCCTGTGATTGCAACACCCTCACCGATATTTTCAAGAATAACTTTTTTCAAATCATATTTACGACAAGTTACAGGCTGTTTTTCAAGTCCATTTTCAGTGTTTACAAATCTGTCAAATGGTACTTGCGGTGCTGATGTTTGCTTAAGTCTTAATGTTGCAACAGTTTCATTCTGATAATAACTCCATACTTTTTCTGCATTACGAACATTGTTACCTACACAAAGAGCATATTCGCCCTTTTCCATAACATAAGAGAAAGCATATCCGCTTGCACCGTTATCATCATAAGACCAGAAGCGTTCAACAGGCACGCTGATTTCAAGAGTTTCACACGCTCCGGGTTCAAGACACTTTGTTTTTCCAAATGCAACAAGCTCTTTTGCAGGGTTACCAAGCTTTCCGCATGGTTTTGAAACATAGACCTGAACAACTTCTTTGCCTGAATACTCGCCTGTATTCTTTACTGTACATTTTACTGTTACATTAACTTCACTCTGCTCTGCACCATCAAATGAAATATCAAACGTTGTATATGACAAGCCATATCCGAATGGATAAACAACTGCATCTTTATTAAATGTTTCAAAATAACGATAACCTACATAAATATCTTCAACATAGTTATTATATTCTCTGTTTCCGAAATTTTCGGATGACGGATAATCCTCATATTTCCTTGCAATTGTATCAGTAAGTCTGCCACTTGGATTAACTTTACCGCAAAGCAAATCTGCAACAGCATTACCACTTTCCATACCGCCTTGCCATACTATCATAACTGCACCGATTTTTTTGCCGAATTCACGAAGCCAGCTCATATCCATTACAGAACCAATATTAAGGAGAACTGTAACATTATCAAACTGCTCACAAACTCTGTGAAGTGCTGTTCTCTCCTCGTCAGTTACATAAAAGCTGCCTTTTTCAAGTGCATTTTCTCTGTCCTCACCTGACGAACGACCAATGACAAAAACAGCATTGTCACTGTTCTCTTTTGCCTTTTTTACAACATCTGTATCGAGTGGCATTTCAGGATAGCATCTTGGCCAATGTCCCCAGACACCATGGTCAACAGGATTTTCTTTGCACCATTTTTCATACAAGTCTGAAAGCTCTGTATTAAGACACAAATCTTTACAGTTTTTTAGTCCGTCAATGAGATTTATTCCGTAAGGCTTTTTAACGTCACCACCCGAACCGTAGCCTGTAAAAAACCAATCATTCTGCACTCTGCCGAAAACTGAAATTTTCGCATCTTTTTTAAATGGCAAAACTCCGTTATTTTCAAGAAGAACTGCGGTTTCAGATGCTGCTTCTCTTAAAACCTCAGGCATACCGTCAGTAATGGTTACGTCTCCGAGGGCTTCAAGTGCTTCTTCCTGCGAAACATCTGCTCCTATAATTTTCATTCCTAATTTCATTGCAGCAACAACAATTTTTTCAGTAAATTTAGGCATAATGTATCTCCTTATATATTGATAATTTGATTTTAGCACATCATCAATTTCTTTTCAATAGAAAAAGACGGGTATTGGAAAGCAAAATAATCTTTTATTTTATAAAAAAATATCGGCGGGAGCAAGCCCCCGCCATACGATAACTTATTTAATTATTTCTTTTTCTGACGAATAATCAGAATCATATAAACCACAAGAACTAAAACAAGGAGAACTGCAAGGGCAATTACAACAATTATAGCAATATCACTGCCGACTGCATTCCCGAAAAGACCATTTGCTTCAGTTGTAGTTTCAGTTTCAATTTCATCCATATAATTGTTCGTCGAAGGTTCAGGTGTGTAAATCGGTGCAAACTCTGTTGTTGATTCAGTCACATCATCACCCGTTGTATCTTCGGGGTCAATACCCTCAATGAGAGTTGGGATTGTCTGAGTCTTCTTGTCCCCGCAGGTCTGACAAATACGTTCCTTGACGCCCATTGTCTCGGCTGTTGCTTCACGAGTAATTACCCATTCAGAATAGTCGTGCCCTTTTGCAGGAATTGGTGACTGAGCACCGTTCTCGCCGCAGACCGTACAGGTACCGACCTCAATACCTGTTGTTGTACAAGTAGCTTCTTTTATAACAGTTGAGCTTGAATATGTATGAGAAGCAAGGTCAGCTTCTCGAGTTGTTGTATAACCGCAAGTGCAAGTACCTCTTTCAACACCGTGAGTAGTGCAGGTCGATGCTTTTTCAGTCTCCCAGACCATACCTGCGTGGTTACAGCTCAAGGAAATACTTGAACCTGCAACGGTTACTCTACCATCATTTTCGTCAGTTGCATCAACAACTGAAACGGAAATTTTACCACCTGTCGATAGCACCCTGAATTTCATTGATGCAACTGTACCGCCATCGGTCACAACTCCGGTTGAAACACAAGCAAAGCTGACTTTACCGCCACTCGCAACATTGCTTTCTCCGCTTTCAAACAAGCCTGTTGATACTGAGCCTGCAATATATTCAAACTGTGATGTATTGTAATTAACATTAAATGTAAGCGTACCGAGATTTGAGCCTGATGAAAGATTAACTGAAACAGTAATTTCATCACCAATTCCGATAGTATAGTCATTTGAAGAGATTGACAACGTTGGATTTGCCGCAAAGCAAGGTATAACATTTATAATTAATATAGCAACTGCGAAAAGGCAACTCAGAAGCTTTTTCACACATATCACTCCTAATATACATTATAAATATAATTATACCTATAAAAAACTTTTTGTCAATTAAATGAATGTGAACAATAATGCTTTTTATTGGATTTATTTGAATAGTATTCCTTTAAGCTGTTTCCCGTAATTCTTGTTTCTCTCTCCATTTCTTTAAGAACGGTAATTTTTCTGTTAATTTCATAAAGCTCAATTCCATGCACATTCTTTTTAAGAGCAGAATAACTCTTAATCACTCCCTTTAAATTCTCTGCTTGTCTTAAATATTCCTGTCCTAACTGTTCCAAAGTCATTTCTGCCTCCTTTCTATACCGAACATTTGTTCTGTATAGAAAGTATAATATCATCTTTCTTGGCATAAATCAACATTAAACAGAAAAAACAGTCCATTTTTGCGGACTGTTTCTGAAAATTTTATGTCACAATGATTATATTTGCTTCGATTTATGTTTTTTTGATAATCTTTGCCCTGCATTTAGGACAAGTTATTTCGATTTTTCCTCTGCCCTTTGGCACTCGCAAAACTGTTTTACATTCTTCACACTTAAAGTATCTGTGAGATTTTCTGTCACGGATTTTGTTTACACATAATTTAAGCTCTGCTTTTGGTTTTTCAGACCAACGAAGATACCAGTTCAGTTCTTTTCGTCTTTTTTCATAGTTTTTCGACAATGTTCTGAATAATGAGTACCAGATAATTGCAACTCCAATGAAATAGAAAAATCTTATTGGTCTGAAATTACCTAAAAACGTAAAAATCAAGGATGCAATAAGTAAAAATATTGTAAACTCATCAGTTCCGTATCTGCCAACCATAAACTGTTGCAGCTTAATCGCGAACCGTTGGAGCATTTCCTGTAATCTCTGTAAAAAATTCATTTCTATCTTCCTTTAATAAATTTCAGGAATATATTATACCACATTTTTATGTAAAAAATTACCAAACGTTGAACAAATTGTAACTTTTACTTTGTTCTTAACCCTTTGGGATAGTGATTTTTTGCTCTTCCATTGGAAACTTTAACACCACCGACAGTACATCCGTCAACGAGAACTACTGCCCAACCGTTTTCACAATCCGTATTAAATTCTTCACCATGAAGATATTTTTTGATTTCGTCACATTCAGCTGAAAGTTCAATTTTTCTCTTGAAATCCGTTCCCATAGCCATAAAGAACTGATGATGTGGCTGAACATAGTTTTTACGGATTTCTCCTATTGTCACACCACAGGAAAATGCTGTTCCTTTTCTTATCGGAAAGTCAGGTGTGAAATATACAGGATTTCCGTTATAAATCTGCACATTTCTTTCGTCATAAGACACGAGTGTATCGTCAAGAAAATCCATAAGCACTTTATCGTGCTTTTCTTTACCGAGTGAAACAGAAAAATATTCTTTGTTACATTCATTGTGCTTTAGCACTGCAACAAACTGACCTTCACCCTTTGTCTTATGAGGATAACAACGACGAGTATAATGGATATTTTCACATTGGCAACCATCGAAAATTATTCCGTCAGCAGTATTTTCTCTCACCTTTTCAGTTGTAGGGTAAAGAATAAATTCAGGATGTCGTTGTAAAAATACATCAACGGTCATTTCGTTCTCCTCAAGAGAAAATGTGCAGGTAGAATAAACAATATATCCGCCTTCTTTAAGCATTTTTACAGCACAATCGAGAATTTCACTCTGACGCTGGGCACACATTTTTACATTTTCAGGAGTCCACTCATCAATTGCGATTTCTTCCTTACGGAACATTCCTTCACCGGAGCAAGGAGCATCAACCATAATCATATCAAAGGCTTCGGGAAATTCTTTCGATAATTTCTGTGGATGCATACAGGTTGTAACTACGTTTTTAAAGCCCATTCGTTCCATGTTGCCTGTCAGGATTTTGCATCTTGACGGAACAATTTCATTGGAAACAAGCACACCATTTTCACCTAATTTATTCTTAATCTGGCTACTCTTACCGCCGGGAGCTGCACACAAATCAAGAACTTTCCAATCAGGATTGATATGTATGCTTTCAACGGGAACCATAGCAGCAGGTTCCTGAATATAGAACATTCCTGCGTGATGATAAGGATGATTTCCTATTCCATCGTAATCAAAATAGAAACCGTTTTCCACATAAGGAATTTTTTCAGTTGAAAATATATTCAGTTTTTGAAACTCTGCAAGAGAGATTTTATCCGTATTAACACGAAATGCTCTTACAGGTTTTTCGTCATAGGATTTCAAAAAATCCTCAAACTCATCACCCAAAAGAGTTTTCATTCGTTCTTGAAATTCAACAGGTAATTGTTTCATTTATTCTCACCTAAATACATTTCAGCGTGAAGCATACACATTGATACTGATGTTATTGCGGCTGTTTCAGTACGAAGAATTCGCTTGCCGAGAGAAATAATCTTTCCGCCATTTTCAAATGCAAGCCGGACTTCTTTTTCGTCAAATCCACCTTCAGGACCAATTAAAATACCTACGGTCATTCCCGGTCTGAGCTGTGAAAGTGCATTTTTAGTATCTTCCATACCATTTTTACTTTCGTAAGGTACTAAAAACAAATCCATTTCCTGTGCTTGCTCTATTGCTTGTTTGTATGTAACGATTTCTTCAATTTCAGGAATTATGTTTCGTTTGCTTTGTTTTGCAGCACTTTCAGAAATCGTCTGCCAACGCTGTTGCTTACTCTTTTTCTTCTTGTCGTCAACTTTTACGACACACCGACTCATTTCCACAGGAATGATGCTTTCAACACCTAATTCGACTGTTTTCTGAATAATTAATTCCATTTTGTCAGCCTTTGGAAGTCCCTGAAAAAGATGAATTTTAATTGGGAGAGTTGTATCATTATAATTTTCCTCAATTATTATTGCTATAACAATATCACTTTCAAAGCTTTCAATTTCACAAAGGTTACTGACACCGTTTTCACTTACAAGAAATCTGTCACCGACAATCATTCGCAGAACATTTTTTATATGATTAAAATCTGCACCGGAAATTAAATATCTGTCATTTTGTTTTTGATTTTCTTTAATAAAAAAATTGTACATAAATGAACATCCTTATCTGTTTTTATGTCATTTTATTTATCCTATCAAATAATTTCGGCGGGGTCAAGACCCCGCCCTACCGTAAGATATTTTATTTTATGAAAAATCTTAACAGATTACTTTATCATATCAAGGAATGGAGAACCACGATGCACAACAAATGTAATTGCACCTTCAAGCATCTTAAACTCTCTTTCTGTTACATAAGCACACTCACCGTCAACATTAACTGCTGCAGGCTTTGCACTTTCAACCTTAACGTGCTTACACTGAACAACCTTTGTAAAGTCCCATTCAACGTGTTCACCCTTCTTGTATCTGCCAAGAAGTGGGACCAAGGCAACAGGACTCTTGCCAACAAGGTCTTTAGGAAACTTAACCATAACACAGTCAATAAGACCGTCATTAGGCATAGCAGTAGGTGCAGCCTTATATCCGCCGCCGTACCAACGGGAATTGCCGATATAACAGAAAAGATAATCATCGTCATCATAAAGCTTTCCGTCAATTGTAATCTTAAAACGATTTGTATATTTACCTGCCAAAACAGCCTTGATTGCAGCAAGAGTATATGCCATCTCACCGCTTATAAAAGGAAGCTTTTTGAAATCTGACTGCATAGCACAAACTTCAGAGTCAATACCCATTGCACACTCATTGATCGAAACCTCACCATTTAAAGTTTCAATAAGGTCAAGCTTAACCTCAACACCATTAACGTGGTCGTCAATATTCTTATTTCTGCCAAAAAGACGATTGAAGTCATTACCTGAGCCTAAAGGAATATTTGCAACCTGACAGTTCGGATATTTATAGCATCCGTTAACAACCTCATAAAGACAGCCGTCACCACCGCAAGAGTAGAAGCGAACAGGCTCACCTTTTTTTGCCACCTCTTCTACGTGCTTCATACCGTCACGAGGACCTGTTGTTCTGTAAACATATCCGTCAAGCTTATTTGATTTTAAATAGTGTTCTGCAGATAACGCGAAATTTCTTGCCTTGCGTCCCTTACCGGACTTTGGGTTGATAATAAAAATATGTTTCATATCTTTCTCCTGAAAATCTCTTTTACTTATAATACATATATAACTGACATTTAATCATACCGTTATACAGTTTACGTCTTTTATCGGCTCTTCTGCCAAAGCATTTTTCAAACTCCTCATCAGGACTGATAATATAGTATGCCCATCCACGTTCCGGAGTAAAGATTTTACCCATTGTTCTGTAAATTTCTTCAGCATCCTTGATTTCAAGCATTCTCTCACCATAAGGTGGGTTACAAATCACAGTTCCCTTTTCACTCTTACGCTGAAAATCCTTGATGTCTTTCTTGGAAAGGTCGATTTTCATCCCAACACCTGCTCGTCTTGCATTTTCACGAGCGATTTCAAGTGCGTGGAAATCAATATCAGAGCCATAAGCCATAAAATCGGCATCTTTTATAACCAAATCGGTTGCTCTCATTCTTTCCTGTTGCCAGACTGATGAATCTACATTTTCAAATCTCTCTGAAATAAACGAACGTTTTAGTCCCGGTGCAATATTAAGTGCTTTCATAGCACCCTCAATAAGAATTGTACCGGAGCCGCAAGTCACATCATAAAGAGTATGATAGTGACGAAGTCTTGCAAGCTCTGCCATAGCAGCTGCAAGAGTTTCTTTGATAGGTGCTGCGTTTGCGACAGGTCGGTATCCACGCTTGTGAAGTCCCACACCTGAAGTATCAATAAATACTGTCACAACATCCTTCATAATTGAAAACTGAATCTGATGAATCGGACCTGTTTCATCAAACCAGGAAATTCTGTATTTTTCTTTTAATCTTTCAACAACTGCCTTTTTTATAATTGCCTGACAGTCACTTACTGAAAAAAGTTTTGAATTAAGAGAATAACCTTTTACAGGAAAAGCATCCAATTTACCAATCCATTCTTCCCAAGGAAGCTTTTTTACTCCCTGAAAAAGCTGTTCAAAAGTTATTGCCTTGAATTCACCAAGACGAATTAAAATTCTTTCGCTGTATCTTGAACAAATATTAGCACGAGCAAGGATATTTTCATCCCCCTCAAAGTCAACTCTGCCATTATTTGCCTCAACATTGAGCGCATCCATATCACGCAATTCTTGTGCAACCAAGCCTTCTAATCCTAAAAGGCAAGGTGCTGAAAACTTAATAAGCATCAAATTACTCCATTTTACAATATCGTGAACAGTATAGATTAAATCTTTTTAAAAGTCAACCAAACTTGAATAAAAAAATAAATATTGGACACTGTGTACTTTTTCTTTTGTGAAATATGGGACATAATGTTGAATAACTATACAGTATCTAAATAAAAAAAGGCATTTAAATCAACATTTGGTTGACAAACGCCCTTTTTGTTTTCTGTTATTCTGTGCTTAACCAAAGAGTTCTCTGAATAAGATGCAGAAAGTCTTTTTTGTTGCGACGGCGTATATTGGATACTCCGAGCAGGAAAAAAGGCTTAAAAAGAGAAAGTATTTTCTCTTTTGTTCTGCGCTTATTCAGCAGTCATTTTTCTGACATATCTCTTAAAGAACGCAATAGCATCTTCACAACAAGCAATTGGGATTCTCTCGTTTGTACCGTGAGTGCAGAGAAGAAGTTTTGTATCTGCCACGAATGGTGCAAATCTGTAAATATTTTCACAGACAGGCTCGTAGTTGTAAGCATCTGTACCACCCATAACAAGGAATGGTGTAACGAGATTTTTGCTGTTCTGTGCTTCAGCTAATTCCCTGATTGTCCGAAATGCTTTTGAATCTGTTGGTGAAACCTGTGAAGACTCTTTACCAACAAGGAATTCAACATCAATATCCTTATTTTTTACACTCTTACGAATATGCTTTTCAACATCATTAATTGTGACACCGGGCATTGTACGGAAATTCACAGTAACTGATGCTTTCTGAGGAAGCACATTGAACTGTGGACTGCCCTCTGCCATCGTAACCGCAGTACAAGTACGGATAAGAGATGCAGCTGCAGGAATTTGCTTTGCAATTGCAAGAATCAACGGTTGTAATATAGGAGCATTCACAAGAACTACTCTTAACGGATAACCTGCATTCATACCTACTCTCTTAACAAGCTGTTTGAGATAATCAGGCATTGTCGCTTTGAACTGATGATTTTCAATATCCTTAATAACATCAGCAAGCTTACCGACTGCTGTATGCTTTGGTGGTTGAGATGAATGACCACCCTTTGCATTGACACTTACTTTATAGTTTACGCTACCTTTTTCAGCAATACCAACGCCTGTAAGGTTAATATCAAGAAGTTTACCAAGTTTTACAGGAAGAATTGCACCACCCTCATCAAGAACTGCTTCAAGATGAACACCCTGCTCCTTGAGATATGCTGCAATCTGCTTTGCACCGTTATCAGGTGCAGCAACAACTTCTTCATTATGACCAAGACAAATATATACTGTTCGTTTAGGACGATAGCCTTCGTTGAGAAGCTCTTCCATACATTCCATAACAGCAATAAGGTGATTTTTCATATCCATAGCACCTCTGCCCCAGATAAACTCACCGTCATTATATCCGCTGAATGGGTCATGTTCCCAATCCTGTTCAGTTCCTGCAGTTATTGGCACAACATCCTGGTGTGCAAGCATTGCAATACCGTCAAGGCTTGGATCTGTTCCTTCCCATTTGTAAACAAGACTTGCATCGGCAATCTTTGTTTTTGTCATATTTCTATGTACAAGGGGAAAGCGTTCTTCTAAAAATGCGTGGAATTTATCGAATTCTTCCCAATCAACAAGCTCTCTGTCATAGTTAGAAATCGTCTTGATTTTAATTGCATCACTTAAATCTCGACAATATTTTTCCATATCGATCATTTCAGGCAGGAGTTTTTCTGTTTCTGTCTTTTTCTCCTTGAAGAAAATTGCACGGATAAGTGTTACAACGATAAAAAAGCCGAGCAATGCTAAAATAATTTTTAAAATATTCATATACTACACCCACTTATACAATATTAAACTATAACACGGACAGACAAGGATGTCTGTCCCTACGCGATTTAAGTGTTCTTATCGACTTGATGAAATGTCTTGAGGTTTCCTGTTTTATTACTTCTCTTATCAAGTTCTGCCATAACATCTTCTACTGCAATTCCCTCGTTTGCCATCATAACAAAGAGGTGGAAAATAAGGTCGCTGATTTCACCAACTGTTTCTTCTTTGTTTCCATTTTTTGCAGCGATAATTGTCTCACTACACTCTTCACCAACTTTTTTAAGGATTTTATCAATTCCTTTTTCAAAAAGGTAGCAAGTGTATGAACCCTCCTGCTGATTTGCTTTTCTTTCAAGTATTGTTTCGTAAAGATTTACTAATGTATCATTCATTTTTATCACCTATTTGATTTTATTGAAAAAGCAGGATTTACTGCCTGTATGACAAGCAGGACCTGTCTGCTCAACTTTTACTAATAATGTATCATCATCACAGTCACCGTGAATTGAAATTACCTTCTGCAAATGACCTGATGTTGCACCTTTATTCCATAATTCCTGACGAGAACGACTCCAGAACCAGGTGTATCCTGTTTCGAGAGTTTTTGCCATTGACTCCTTATTCATATACGCCAGCATAAGAATTTCTCCTGTGCTTTCTTCCTGAACAATTGCAGGAATAAGGTCTGCTTTTACAAAATATTTATCAAGGTTCATTTTACTCACACTCCTTGACAGCATCTGCAAGATTTAAAGTGCCACTATAAATACTTCTTCCACAGATTGCACCGTACATATCTGCATTTTTAAGGTCAATTATATTTGAAATATCCTTGATACCACCACTTGCAGTAATATTACAAGAAACTGCATCATTGAGTTTGATTAACTGTTCAAGGTTTGGACCTGAAAGCATACCGTCACAGTCAATATCCGTAAAGATGATATACTTTACACCAAAATCCTCCATACGTTTTGCAAGGTCAATATAGTGAGTATCACTTTTCTCTGTCCAGCCTTCAGTTGCTACCATCTCATTCTTGGCATCAATCCCAACAGCAATTCTGTCACCGAATTCCTTACAAGCCTCTTTTACAAGCTGAGGATTTTTAAGTGCAGCAGAGCCGATAATCACTCGTTCAATTCCGTTCTGAATATAGAAATCAACGTCTTTCATTGTACGGATTCCGCCACCGACCTCAACCTTGAGCCCACTGTTTTTCGCAACATCAAGGAAAATGTCGGAATTAATTCTTACACCGTCAAGTGCACCATTCAAATCTACCATGTGAATCCATTCTGCACCTGCTTTTTTAAAATTCAATGCAGTTTCCATATAGCTGTCTGCCACCTTGCCGGCAGTTGCAAAGTCCCCTTTATAAAGACGGACACATTCTTTATCTTTTATATCAATTGCAGGAAAAATAATCATTTATTATAAAGTCCCCTTTGTGGAAAGTGTTTTGTCTGTTTTCTCAGTTGCAATACTCATTGCATGACCGAATGCTTTGAAAATTGCCTCAGCAATATGGTGAGAATTGTCACCATAAGGTGCTCTTAAATGAACTGTAATTTTTGCATTATCCGCAACTGCACGGAAGAATTCAACACACATACAAGTATCAAAATCACCACATTTTTCCTGTGGAAAAATTGCTTCAAAAACTGTATATGCACGATTGCAGATGTCAACTGCACAGAAGCCCAGAGCCTCATCCATTGGCACAAAGAAGCTACCGTAACGGACAAGGTTTGACTTGTCTCCAAGGCACTCAAAAAGTGCCTGACCGAGAACTATACCAATATCTTCAACTGTATGATGACAATCAACCTCGATATCACCTTTACAGGTAACTGTCAGACCATAACCTGCGTGAGTTGCAAAGGCAGTAAGCATGTGGTCAAAGAAACCTACACCTGTATCAACTTTAACCTCTCCACCGTCAAGACAAAGCGTTAAATTAATGTCCGTTTCCTTTGTTTTTCTGTTAATTGTTGCAGTTCTCATTACACTTCCTCCAACACTTTTTTGAATGTTTCAAGCATTTTCTCGTTTTCATACTGTGTACCTGCAGTAATTCTCAAATAGTCACCCATATTACGGATAATAATGCTGTTTTCTTTCATTTTGTCGAAAATTACCTTTGCATTTTTTACTTTCATAAATACAAAGTTTGTATGAGTTTCGTAAATCTTTTCAATTTTATCATTCTCAATTTTAAGAAGCTCTGCATAAAGCTCCTTTCTTGAATTTACAACTGTTTCAATGCAATTGTCAATATAATCAGGATGAGAGAAAAGCACTTCACCGAGAGCTTGTGAAACAGAATTCACATTGTATGGTGATTTCACAGCACGAATAACATTTGTAAGAGTCTTGTTTGCAACCGCAAAACCAAGTCGAAGTGCAGCAGAGCCAAGAACCTTTGAACAAGTCTTTAAAACAATGAGATTATCATAATTTTTAAATTCACCTAAAAGACTTTCGTCCTCTGCAAAATCCATATATGCTTCATCAAGGACAACGAGAGAATCTATACTGTCTATGAGTTTTCTTATATCTTCTTTTGTGACAATTCTTGATGTTGGGTTGCAAGGGTTTGAAAAAATTATAATTCTCACATTTTCCTTGTTTGCAAGGCTGATTACATCATCAATATTAACATCGAGATTTTCATCTTTCTGATATTTAACGCTTTCACATTCTGCGATTTCAGCATAAAAACGATACATTGAAAAATCAGGCTCAAGAGTTAAAATCTTGTCTCCTTTTTGTAAAAATGCGTTCATTATAACTGAAATGATTTCGTCTGAGCCATTACCTGCAGTTACACAGTCAGCATCTACATTGAAATAGTCTGCAAAACCTTTCACAAGTTTTGTTGCCGTTGGGTCAGGGTAACGGTTAAGAGCAGTATTTTTAAGTGCCTCAACCATTTCATTTTCAATTTCTTCTGGAAAATTCAAAAATGACTCGTTGGCATCAAGACGAATTTCATAAGTACCGCTGATTGGCTCATACGGTGTTAAATTTTTTACTTTATCATTAAGCTGAAACATTACT
>JAFTUP010000210.1 GCA_017466205.1 Clostridia bacterium | reverse complement strand
GGCAAGGCAAGGGATTTCAGACTTTGGTATGAAAAGTACGCAAATGAACTGATAAATATTTTCGGATGTTCATATCTGCAAGCTGAAACCTTTATTTACTCAATTATTGCATTTGTAATTGATTATGCAATATGGGATGATTGCGACAAGACACAAATGCTTTTAGAAAACCTGTACGGAAGAATTATGACTATTCTGGGCAGGGACGAAACACAGGTGTAATTTTATTTACATAGAACAATCTAATGAAAACGGAGGCAACCAAAAAAATGTATTTCAAAAAACTGAAGAAGCTGCTCTCAGGCGTATTGCTCGGAGCAATGGTGCTGAGTTCAATGTCTGCACTTCCCGTAATGGCGGCAGATTATGATGTTGAACTTATCATCGAAGATGTCACAGCAACAGACACCAATACCCTCAACGGCGAGGCAAAATTTAAAATTTCAGCAAGCGGTATTTCTGATAAATTAACCTATGCACAGGTGCTTATGGAGTTTGAATCAGACAATATGACTTTCAAATCCGTAGAGTACATTCACGGTGCGGATAATGCAGTAAACACAAATATCTCAAATAAGGAAATTGCAGCAACAAAAAAGCTCATGCCCGGTTTTGCGTGTGCAACAAGCCCTATCGAAGATGAGGACGGAACTGTTGAAATGTTTATCGTCACTTTTGACGGAGGACAGTCGGCAGACGATAGCGTAACACTTACAGTTGACCTTGCCGATACCTTTGTCGGCATTGCAACACAAAGCGGTTCTCCCGGTTCTTCATACACACCAACTGTATCTGATGAATATAAATCTGTAACAGCAAATGCAAGTGCAACGGGTAATTCGGGAGTTGAGGCAAAAATCACTCTTTCAATGGATGCAGTAAAGAGCTTTGCCGGAACTGACGAACAGAACCCTATTACACTTACTCTTACAAACGAAAACGGTGTTGTATATACAGAAACCTTAACAGCGGACAACCTTACAACAGGCTCAACACCGAAATTTGTTATTGAGGAAACTGTAGTAGGCGGTACATACACAGTAGAAGTTAAAGCTAACGGATATAAAACCTATACAAAAGAAAATGTAAATCTTTCAAATGCTTTAAGCATTGATACAGAAGATTTTATGCCCGGTGATGTAAACGGTGACGGAAAGATTGACCTTGTTGACTATACAATCTTCATGTCGGTATTTGACGGTGATTTAAACATTCATTCTTCACTTACAGACTTTGACCGTGACGGAAACACAAACTACCGTGACCTTAATGCAATTAAGGCATCCCTTGCTCTTGATGAAGCAAACGGCACTATCGGCACAGACGGAACAACTAAACTGACTGTTAGCGCTGACGATACATCTGTTAAGGTTGGAGATACATTCACATTAACACTCAAAGTTGAAGATGTTTACACATATTTCATTAACGGCACTTGGGATAACACCCTTGCAACTCTTGAAAAGGCAACAATCAAGGGAACAAGCGAAGATAACTATAAAGCAGTAAACGAAAGTGCAAACGGCAAATTTGCACTTATGAACACCGTAAATTCTGCTGACAGCGATGATAAAGTTTACGAGCTTGAATTTAAAGCAAAGAAAAAAGGCTCATTCGCTCTTACATTTGCAGATTCCTATGCAATGGGCGAAGTAGCAAATATCAATAATGCAGATGTAAATAAGTTAAATGCAGAAAATGTAACTGTAACCATTTCAGCATCTTCTGACGAAGGCGGCTCCGGCACAGGTGGCGGAGGCGGCGGTGGTGGAGGCGGTGGCGGCTCCACAGGTGGAGGTGGTTCAACAGGCGGTGGCGGTTCTTCCGTTATCGGCGGTGGCACTTCTACAGGTACAGGAACAAGCACAGGTTCAGGTACATCAACAGGAACAACCACTCCTTCAACAGAAACATTTACAGATATTGAAAATTATGCTTGGGCAAAAGATTCTATCTATACATTAAAGAACCTTGGTATTATAAGCGGTGTGAGTGAAACAGAATATGCTCCTGCTAATAATATTAAGCGTGGCGATTTCATTCTTATTCTTGTAAGAATGTTGGATTTGACAACACCTTATACAGAAAACTTTGCCGATGTTCCCGAAAGTGCATATTACTATGATGCACTCGGAAAAGCAAAGGCAGCCGGAATTGCAACAGGTGACGGAACAAACTTTATGCCCGAAAACTCAATCACAAGACAGGATTTGATTACTCTTGCATACAGAGCTTTCTTAAATGCAGGATATATCACAGAAAACACAGATACAACTGCGCTTGACAATTTCAATGACAGAGCAGAAATATCTGACTACGCAGTAAATGCTATGGCAAGTATGGTTAATGCCGGAATTATCAAGGGCAGCGACAACGGCGGTGTAAACCCCAAAGGAAATGCAACAAGAGCCGAGGTAGCTGTAATGTGTGCAAGACTTGTTGAGCTTATGAACAAATAAACATTGTAATATTAAGTCGGTTATCTGATGTATTCCTGACACCTTCGATTCTTGCACAATGGGGATACATCGGATAGCCATAAGCTATTTTATGGAGAGGTGGATTTAATTGAAAAAACGAATATTATTGCTATTTCTCTCCGCTGCGATGATGCTTTCCAATCTTGCAACACCGATATTTGCGGCAAACAATGACGATAAGCGAGAGGTATATTTACACGCACAGGATAACCCCGACCTTACTGCACCATCAGGCGGTGAGGCATATTTAGGACAGAATGTAAATGTATATTTAGCGGTGGACACACCAAATAAGGGCGATACAAAATTAAACGGTTATTTTGTAAAGTTGTATTATGACAGTAATTACATAAAGCCCATAAATGTAAGCTATGACGGTGGCAAACATCCTCTAAACTATAAACTGCCTGATGTAAACGGCGGTTATATGGTTGCCCCAAATGCAGTTGAAGCAGCGAAGAACAATTTTAGCGGCCCCGACATTTCGGGAACTGAAACAGTTGACGGTATTACATATAATGTAATTTCCGCACTTGTGTTCTTTAGCGGTTTTGAACTTGAAAATGATGATTCGTTAAATTGGTATAACATATTGGGTGTAACCTTTGAAGCACAGCAAGAAGGTACAACCGAAGTCTTTATTGATACAATGGACTTTGACGAAGCCGATAACGGCTTTGAGCTTTTTGCAAAGCATGAAGCCGGAGGCAAAAAGTATTTTACAACAAATATAAGAAACGGCGGCCATTACCTTTTAAACATTAAAAGTATTTCAAGACCGCCTGCACCGCAAATAAATATGGCATCAGGCTCATATACACCAAATGACCTTGCTGCCGGAACAATCACAATTACGGCTCAAAGCGGTTGTGATATATGGTACACAACAAAACCAAACGCTCCTGATTATCTCGACACAAATGCAATACTTACAACAGGCAGCGATCCGTACTATACCCGTGTTTCGGGAAATAGCTTTGTATATCCCAATCCGATAGATGAAACAACAACTTTGAAAGCGATTGCAACCCGTACATCAAATGACGGAGATACAATGAGATATAGTTATGTGACAAAGCGTGAATACAGAATAGTACCACATTCACCGTCTTTGTTCTTGGTTGGTAATACAGACGATAGCGGAAAAGTTGTTGCAAGCTCTGCAATGAGAATTGATCCCCCGTATCATAATTCACCGACACCTTTTGAAATTTGTATTGATGACGGATATGATTATGACGGAGAATTAGACACACTTAACGAAATTTATTATACATTCTCTCTGGCAGATGTAACCGATGTTTTAAATTATGATGCAACAACACCGAAAAATGATAAAGAAGAATGGGTGCAGCTTCTTCCATCAGAATTGAAGTACCCTATAGAGATTACGGAAAATTGCAATATCCGTATCGTAACCAAAAGAAAAACAGAATTAAGCGGTGTTACCGAATATCTTTTGAGCATAAGCCCCGAACCGGCTCTTGTAAAAGAGGATTCGCAGAAACCGCAGTCACCGCAAAGCTCGGTAGATGTTGAGCTTGTATCTGCAACATCAGGAGCAGAAATCTTTTATACTTTGGACGGTAGCGATCCGAGAATACAGGGTGGCAGCCGTACACAGTTTAAAGAAGGTGATGTAATTCCCGTTCAGAAATCGCTCATACTTACAACCGTTGCATATTATGACGGTGTATATTCAGAACTTACTACCTATGAATATGACTTTGGTATTCCCGGTTCATTGTGGGTGGATGCTTCTCACCAATCGGGCGATTATGACGGAGAGATAGAGGTTCATCTGATAAGTGCAAATATAGATGATGAAATCTATTACACAACTGACGGAAACGAACCTACAGACTCAAGCAGTAAATATGACAGAACAAAGCCTATTGAAATAACAGAGGATTCAGTTATTAAAGCTGTTGCAAAAGATAAGGAAGGAAACTACAGCGAAGTAAAAACCTTCTTCTATTACATAAAGCCGAAAGCACCTGAGTTCAGACCGCAGACAACGCAGTTTTCCGAAAACGGTGAAGTGCATATCCATTCCGATTATGCCGAAAGCGGTTATGAGCTTTGGATAACAACAGACGGAACTGATCCCCGTGAGCAGACACAAAATACAATTAAGGTAGTGGGCAACTTCCACGCAGTAAAGGATATTGACGATTACACAGTTATAAAAGCCGTAGTTGCAAAAACAAGCGGAACAGAGGTAGTCTTTTCTGACCTTGTAATGCACACCTACGATGTAGTAACTTCAAGACCGTCAAAGCCGACACCTACACTCGTTCCCGGAACATATACAATAACCCCTGAAAATTCAGGTTATTCTACAAAGTTTGTGTATCCCGGCGATAACATCAAAATTTATTATACTGTGGCAACATCGGAGGAAAGCCCATATCCACCAAACGATCCCGTTGGTTCAAAGCTGTGGGAGGGTGAACCGATTCCGATTAAGGGTGAAACAATTATAAAGGCTGTTGCCGAAGATATTTTCGGTAGGCGTTCACAGATAGGCTTATACTATTACAAAATAATACCCGAAGCACCTACAGCGCCTACAAGTGCAAATTATACAGAAATGGACTTTATCCCCGTAACTGCTGTAGAGGGTAGTGAAATCACCTATACAATAAACGGTGTAACGCATACAATCCCTGCAAGCAATATGGAGGACAGAACAACCTTCTATATAGATAGCAAAACAGGCGAAGCCTTTACGGGAACAGATAGACAGACACGAATTGACAGCGGTGATGTTCAGAACATTGCTGCACCGATAACACTTGAACTTTCATGCGAAAAAGACGGTGTATCAAGCAACACATCAACCTATCATTATAATATAGGTGAAACTCCTGCACCCCCGTTTGTATCTAAAAACCCCGGCGGTGAATATCCGCAAAAGGTACAGACCGCAAACGGAGCGTATGTAAAGGTTGAGCTTGACACTCTTGAAAAAGACGGAGAAATATGGTATTGCACCGATTCGGAAAATATATCTGATGAAAGTGCATGGACGAAATACGATCCCGAAACAGGCATTGAAATTTTTGACGATACCACACTTCACGCAAGAGTGAAAAAAGGCGATAACACCTATAGTAATATGATTACCGAGGTTTACACCTTTAAACCCTTACCGCCTGTTGTAACACCTGATTCGGGTACATACAGCGGTGAGCAGGAAGTAACCATAAAATTTGATGAAAATGCAAGCAGTCCTGACGGTAGC
>JAFTUP010000209.1 GCA_017466205.1 Clostridia bacterium | reverse complement strand
ATAATTTCTTTTCTTCTTTATTTCCAACAGCAAAGATATTGCCAGAATCATTCTTGTAATAAACTGTTCCGTCTTCACCTGCAGAAATAGTGCTGATACAGTATTGCTTCATACTGTCATCAGGTGTGAAAAGTTCCTTTTTCACAGCACTTGTCTGACCTATAGAATCTTCAAACATTGTTATTCCACCGGGATTATTATTGTAGGTTGAATAAATATAAATCTTTCCGCTTGAAGACTCATATCCGGTTGAAACAAGCATAGTTGCTTGTGGATATCCTGACATTTCGCTTGAATAGATTTTATTCATATTACTTGCATTCAAAACAACGAACTCTCCTGCAGTTCCTTTCTGACATCCTACATAAAGTCTGCCATTACAAACAACAGGTGTTGCAGTAACAGAGCCGGAGGCTGTATATGTATTCTGTAAGGTTAATTTACCGTTTGAAGTGTTCAAAGCAAATTTATATACATATCCTGATTTACTTGAAATGTAATACGAATCAGTAGAGGATGCGTAAGAAACAGATGAACGAATATCACCTTTAACTGTAATAGATGAAACTTCAGCTCCTGTATTTTTGCTCAGGGATATTATTTTCGAATTGCTTGTACTGTCATCCTTGCCATTGTCTTTACCGAAAACGACATAATTATCTGCAACAGCACAACCAGCCCAATAAAAACCACCAAGTGCTTTATATGTCCATTTGGCACTTTTGATTTCAGTTTCATTTCTTGTGTTTTCGTCTTTTGTACTTAAACAAACATAATTTGCATAATCAGTTTCGCCATTCCAGAAACCTGTGTAAATATAGCCATTATCATAAGTAATAGGGCAAAGAGCCTGTCCTCCCAATAAATCGGTATAAATCCATAAAGATTTCATTTTTTTGTAATCAAATGCCTGAACAATACCACCATCAAGCTGAACAAAAATTATTCCATCAGCATAAATAGGACTTACAGTGGTATAAAGTGAACTTCCGTTCATCTGAACACTTGCAATTTCTTCTCCTGTTTCAGCATCAAGCTTATACAACTTTACACCTGAAACTACAAGTAAAGTGTCATCGACTACAACTGGCGGAGTTGGAGCACCTTTATAATTTGAACCAAATTTTTTGCTGAATTTAAGAACTGCCGAATCTGTAACGGTTTTCACATCAGTAATATTGTTAGAACATAAGCTGACAGCATAAGAGATAATGCTAAACGAACTGATGAGAGTTAATAATACAAGCAAAATTGATAAAATCTTTTTCATTATTATTCTCCTTGTTTTTTTGCCTTTTCTTTATTGCGTTTCTTTTCAAGATTTTTAAGTCCTTTTAATCTTTGAGATTTAGATTTTCTCTTTTTAGATTGCGGTGGTTTTTCTTTTGCTTCCTTTAATCCGGCATATTCCAAGGCTCGTGGCCAAGGACCAAGATACGCTTTTATGCGAGCAACAGTAATATCATCGAAATCATCCTTTTTGGGGATTCTTCCGATTTCTTCTGCTTTTTTCTGTAATAGCAGTACCGCTTGTTTCTTTTTTTCTTCAGTAATCATATATACCATCCTTAAAAAAAAAAAACTCTTTCAACCATTAAGGTCAAAAGAGTACAACTGAAGTATCACAACACAAACAGGACTTCGCTTAATTGCAAAAATAAAAAAAGTGCAACATCGAAGCCAATAATGGCGATAAATCGGTTGCACTCTTCTCACCCAAGTTGTGTTAAACCTAAAAAGATACGGCAGGTCTCCTGACTTATGATAAAATGATAATAATCATTTAAAGCACACCTTCTCAGAAAAAATCCAATGGTATCTGTGCTTTTACCTGTCAAATACAGTAATGGCGGTTGTTCCGGACTCGAACCGGATTCCCTTTTACATCTACTCAGCTAACAACTTTTCAAACCGTATCTTCCATATCAATATCTAATTTTTTATCAGTATATCACTTTGTAAATTATTTTTCAAGTGGTGCAAATATAAAATTACGAAAATTTAAAGTAAATATTCTTATTATGAATATTAAATATTCACTTTATAAGCTTTAACTCTTGACAAATAATTAAAAACAATTATAATATTTTTATAGTTAGCTTCTGCTAACTATATATTCTATCTTTTGGTTAGCAAATGCTAACATTATTTTTGGCAATCAGTTAGCGGAAACTAACAATCTCAACTGTACTGATTGCGTAAACTTACATATTACAGGAGGTTGTTTTATGAAAAGATGTATTTTAACTTTTTTATCTCTCGTGCTTGTGGTTTTGTCTTTAACTGTATGGTCAAGTGCCGCAAATTTGTCAGACGGTGTTTATGAGGTTCCCGTAACTTTAATGCATAAAGAAGATGAAAAAGAATCCTTCGGCAATAAGTACATAGCACAAACTGCATTACTCAAAAGTGAAGGTAATAAGAAGACTGTTACAATTTTGCTTACAACTGATATGCAAGGCATAGAGTTTTTCTATTACACAAACGGTTCACTCCAGGGTGATGTAGCTAAGAGTAAAGCTGTCAGTAACATAACTGTTGCGGGAAAAACCTACGAACAGGGTTTTGAAATTCCTGTTATGGCAGAGGGCGATATAGGTCTCCAGTTCAGTGTGCCCGTAATGCCAATGTCCCCATCAGCAAGATTGAGAATTGATTATAAAAATGCTTTTTTAATCTCAGCAAATGAAACAACAGATGTTCCCGAAACTGAGCAAACAACACAAGTAACAACTATTGAACATACAACAGAACATACTACCTTGACATCTGAGACTAACGAAACAACAACCGAAGTCTCAACTACTGTTACAGATTCCGTTAAAGATTATGAGGAAACTGCTGCACAGATAACAGAAACTGTTGATGAAGAAAATGAAACAATATCACCGAGCAGCAATACTCTGTTTTCATCGAAAGTTATGAAATATGGAGTTCCGGCTTTAATTGTTATTATTTTAATAATTTTTGGCTTTGTGATAATAAAACGATTTCTTAACTTAAAGAAATAGGAGAAAAACAATAATGATGATAAATAAACGCTTGATTTCACAAGTCAGCGAAAGCAAAAAATATGTTGCCGGAAATGTGGCTTTCCAGTGGATAGGTCTTGCTTCAAATATTACAATGATGACAAGTATCACCAAACTCTTAAGCGACGTTTTTGAAGATAATGTCACAACCCAAAATGTTACTACTGCTCTTGTTGCAACTGTGGTTGCTCTCATTGTGAGATTTATCTGTGCCGTCGGTGCAAGCAGAATGGGGTATCTTTCTTCAAAGTATGTTAAGCTGAAATTAAGAGAAATGATTTATTCAAAGCTCCTTAAAATCGGTGCTGCATATAACGAAAAGGTGCAGACATCGGAAGTGATTCAGGTAGCTGTTGAAGGTGTTGACCAGCTTGAAACTTATTTCGGAGCATACCTGCCTCAGTTCTTCTACGCTATGCTTGCTCCTTTGACTCTTTTTGTTGTGATGAGCTTTATCAGCCTTCCATGTGCGATAGTTCTTCTTATTTGTGTACCACTTATTCCTGTTACTATTGTAGCAATTCAGCGTTGGGCAAAAAAACTCCTTTCAAAATATTGGGGTCAGTACACGGCTCTCGGTGACAGTTTCCTTGAGAATTTACAGGGACTCACAACTCTTAAAATTTACTCTGCTGATAAATTCAAAAACGAGCAGATGAATGAGCAGGCTGAAAAATTCAGAAAAATTACAATGAAAGTTCTCACAATGCAGCTTAATTCCATCACTATTATGGATTTGATTGCTTATGCAGGTGCAGCTCTCGGTATTATCATTTCCGTAAGTCAGTTCAGAAGCGGAAACATCAGCCTTTGGGGTTGTCTGCTTATCATTCTTCTTTCTGCTGATTTCTTCATACCTATGCGACAGCTCGGTTCTTTCTTTCATATTGCTATGAACGGTATGGCGGCAAGTGATAAGATTTTTCGTCTTATAGACCTTGAAGAAAATACTCAGACTGAAGAAGGCATCTCGATAAATCACAAAGATATTATTATAAACAACCTCAAGTTTTCTTATGTTGAAGACAGAGAAATACTTCACGGTGTATCTCTTAAATTCCTTGAAAACAGCTTTACTGCCATAGTTGGTGAAAGCGGATGCGGTAAATCCACAATTGCCTCAATTCTTATGGGCAGAAACAAAAAATATAGCGGAAGTGTCACTCTGGGTTCTGCTGAGCTTTTGAATATTTCTGAGGCAGAGCTTATGAGAAATATCACTTATATCGGTCACAACAGTTATCTGTTCAAGGGTACTGTCAGAGACAATCTTCTTATGGGCAAACCTTCAGCAAATGATGAAGAATTGTGGTGTGTACTCGAAAAAGTTAAACTTTCATCTTTTCTGAAAAGTGAAAATGGTCTTGAAACTGAACTGAAGGAAAAAGGCAGTAACTTCTCAGGCGGTCAGTGTCAGCGACTCGCACTTGCAAGAGCAATACTTCACGATTCACCGATTTACATCTTTGATGAAGCAACCTCAAACATTGATGTTGAAAGTGAAAACGACATTATGGAGCTTATCCATACTCTTGCGGAAACAAAGACAGTTATTCTTATTTCTCATCGTCTTGCAAATGTAAAAAATGCAGATAAGATTTATGTGCTTGATAAAGGTAATGTAGCAGAGTGCGGAACGCACAGTGAGCTTTTAGAAAGCAAGTCACATTATTATAAACTCTGGACATCACAGCAGAAATTGGAGAACTATACGGGAAAGGAGAGCGAATAATGAAAAGAAGTAATTTTAACATTATGGCAAGGCTTATACGTCTTGTAAAGCCTCTTGCCGGTTATATGTTTCTTGCAATTATTATGGGGCTTATCGGTCACCTTTGTGCAAGCTTTATTACAGTTTTCGGTGGCGTTGCAGTTGTAAAGGCTCTCCAAATTCCTGTCAATCTATCTTTTGGTGCAATTACTGTATGTCTTATAGTTTTTGCTGTGGTACGTGGTCTTTTGAGATACGCTGAACAATCATGTAACCACTTTATCGCATTTAAACTTCTTGCCCTTATCAGGGATAAGGTATTTGTCGCACTCAGACGACTTTGTCCTGCAAAGCTTGAGGGCAGAGACAAGGGTGATCTTATTTCTGTTAT
>JAFTUP010000208.1 GCA_017466205.1 Clostridia bacterium | reverse complement strand
GGGGAGCTGGCGAGCGTATGCGAGACTGAGGGGTTTATTCCCATTATTACTTACTAACAGAAAACTTTACAACCCCTCTGTCAACTTCGTTGACATCTCCCCTTTCAGGGGAGACAAGAAATTGAATCATCCCTACAAACTCCGATTTGTCAATATATCACTACGCACCTTTATTCTTATTTCCCACATCAATTTCGTTCCATAAAGTGAAGCCTAAAATCAGTATTCCGCCAATAATTTGCATTAATGTCATTGTTTCTTTAAGAATTACAACTGAAACAAGGACCGCTACCAATGGGTCAATATAGCTTAAAATTGCAGCTTTTTGTCCGGGTAATTCTTTAAGTGATGAAAAATAAAGACAATATGTAACACCTGTATGGACAAGTCCGATTACAAGCAGGAAAATCCAGCCTTTTGAATCGAGTGTTTTAAGGTTTACACCATCCGTCAACAACACATAAGGAGCAAGAACTGCTATTGCAGATAAGAATTGCAGAAATGTACGATGGATACCGTCAACATTTTTAATAAACTTGTTAATGAGAACTACGGTTGCATAAAGCGATGCTGCACCAAGTCCGAAAAGTATTCCCTTTATGTGACTGCTTCCCTGACTCAAGTCCCCTATTCCCGTAATCAGCACAATTCCCACTGTTGACATCACAAAGCAGAGCCATTGTTTTGCACCGATTTTCTCTTTAAACAGAAGCGGACAAAGAAGAGTTACAATGACAGGTGCAAAATAGTAGCTGAGTGTGGCAACTGAAACTGTTGTGTATTTGTATGCTTCAAAAAGCAAAATCCAGTTAAAGCCCATAGCAACACCTGACAAAATAAGTAGCGGCAGCTCTTTTTTGATTTTGCCAAATGGTATTTTCTGTTTTGTGACAAGAAGAAAAATACCGATAAGCATAGCAGCAAGCACAGCACGATAAAGTGCAATTTCGCCTGACGGTAAAGGAATACTTCGTACAAAAAGTCCGATTGTGCCGAAAACCGTCATTGAAATAATCAGCATTGTTCTTGGGTTTAAAGCCTTTTTCATAATGTTGCTCCTGATAATTTTTAAAATTATTTTATTGTAAAAATCAAATATCGTCAACAGTTTTCTTGTAAAGAAAGACAAAATATGATATTATTTTAAACAAATACGCAAGGCGGTGGGAAAATGTTTGAAAATTTACTTAATGAAAAGTCAAGTTGGGAATTTTTAAAGGACACTTCCCTGCCTATTGTGGTTTATGGCACAGGTAACGGTGCTGACAGAGTATTTGACGAGTTTAATCGCCTTGGGATTATTGTTTCAGGAGTTTGTGCCAGTGACGGATTTGTGAGAAAAAGGACTTTTCGCGGGTTTGAGGTCAGAAGTATTTCTGATTTTGACAAAGAATTTGACGATTTTGTTATCGCATTAGCTTTCGCGAGTCCCTTGCCTGAAGTTATTGAAAATATTAAAGCAATTTCACAAAAGCACAGAGTAATTATGCCTTCTGTCCCTGTTTTCGGTGACAATATTTTTAACAAGGATTTTCTCAAAAAAAATATTGATGAAGTTGAACAAGCATATAACTCTCTTGCTGATGAAAAATCAAAGTTCGTTTTTGAAAGCATTGTCAGTTTTCAGATTACAGGCGATTTAAACTATTGTTTCAACTGTGAAAGTCAAAAAAACGAAGCATTTGAAATAATGAATTTGGGCGAAAATGAAAGCTTTCTTGACCTTGGAGCTTATCGCGGTGATACCATAAAAGAATTTTTGCATTATGTAAATAATTATAAGAAAATTGTAGGTGTTGAACCTGATAAAAGAACTTTCAAAAAACTGCAGACATACTGCGAAAACTTAAATAATTGCATTACGCTTAACAATGCTGTGTGGAATGAGTCAAAGGAACTTTACTTTGACAGTAATAAAGGTCGTGGAAGCTCTGCAAACGACACAGGCGAAAGCATACAATCAATAACTGTTGATGAATTAACTGAAAAATACGGTGAATTTACATATCTCAACATTGATGTTGAGGGTGCAGAAAAAGAAATGCTGCAAGGGGCTCAAAGCTCCTTACAGCAAAATAAACCTAAACTATGTATGGCGGCATATCACAGAAGCGAGGATGTTTTTTCACTTGTGAATCAGATTAAAAAAATCAATGGTGACTATGAAATATATCTTCGTCACCATCCTCATATATCTTTCTGGGATACTAATCTTTACTGCAAATAATAACTGCAGAAAGAACAAATAACACACCAAGTATCTTCAGAATTGTTATATTTTCCTGATATACAAGAATTCCGATAAGTGATGCTATAACAGGTTCAACAGCAACGATAATAGATGCTTTTGAATTTTCCACATACTGCAAGCCTTTTGTATAGCAGAGGTATGGTAATACGCTACAGATAAAGCCTAAAGCTAATATTAGCAGATTTGCCTCAAATGATAAATCCATTAACATTCTGTCAGGCTCTGAAAATGGTAGGCATCCAAGTCCGCAGAAAAGGAATGTGTAGAAAGATATTGTCATACTGTCATAGTTTTTCCTGAGTGCAAACCGGCTGAAAATACTGTAAAGAGCATATCCGAAGCCTGAACAAATTCCCAGCAGAATGCCTTTGGCACCTATAGCTTGACCACCTGTTATTCCGCTGACAAAAGCACAGCCTGCAACAGTTAAAATCAATGCAACAATTTTTTTAGACGTTATTTTTTCTTTGAAAAGAAGCAGTGATAACAGCATTACGAATACCGGTGATGTATAGAGAAAAATCACAGCAACACAAACACCATTATATGTCATTGAGTAAAAATATGTAATGCTGAAAAACATAAGACTTAAAAGTCCTGTGCCTAAAAAGCACCAGATGTCTTTAAGCTTGATTTTAAACAGTTTTTTATCTGTGACAAGCATTACAATGCCGAGGATAAATGCAGCAACAAGGCAACGGAGCGTTACTGTCTGCACCTGAGTAAATCCCATATTTAAAAGTGGCTTTAAAAACAAGCTGATTATACCCCAAAAGCATCCTGCGGCAAAAACATATAAATATTTTAACTTTTCTTTCATTTGAAACCCTCAAAAATGTATTTTTTAATATTTTATCACAAATTACCAAATTGTAAATACGGACGGTGCAAAGAATGTCAATAAAACTCATAGTAACAGACCTTGACGGAACATTTTTAAACAGTAATCACGTAACAATTCCACAGGAAAACATTGATGCTTTCCGCAAAGCACACGAAGCAGGTGTTAAAGTTGCAATTGCAAGCGGAAGAACAAAGATTTTAACTGATTACCTTATGGAACAGTTACCGTTTTTAGATTATCTTATAACATCAAACGGTGCGGTAACTTATGACCTTAAAACCAATAAAATCGTCTGTCAGACACTTCTCAGTAATGAAAAAACTGTTGAAATTTTCAATATTTTAAAGGACTATAACCTTATTTATGAAATTTATTATAACGGCGATTGCTATATGAATAAGGAAAGCTATGCTCAATTTGATGAGGAACACGTTGCGCCTCATATTTACAAGCTTTTAAGCAATTTTATAAAAGAAGTTCCTGACCTTGAAGTGTTCATTGACGGAAATGGTATTGAAAAGCTCAACATACTTACTCTTACTGCTGAACAGAGAATAGAGCTTGAAGAAAAGATTTCAAAGTCCGGAAATGTAGCTTTTGCCTCATCATTTCCCATAACAAAAGGTAAAAACGGAAACCTTGAAATGACTGAAATCAATGCTACAAAAGGCTTTGCTGTCAAAGGTCTTGCAGATGCTCTTGGTATTGGTAAAGAAAACATTATGTGCTTTGGCGACGGTGAAAATGACTGTTCAATGCTCAGGTTTGCCGACTACTCTTTTGCAATGGCAAACGGTAGTGACTACGCAAAAAATACTGCAAAATATTTAACTGACACCAATGATAACGGTGGTGTAGCAAAAGCAATAAAGAAATATGTATTCGGTGAATAAAATGGAAATCAAAAATTTTAAAGGTGCTATATTTGACCTTGACGGAACACTACTTGACTCAATGCATATCTGGCACGATGTTGATGTTGAATTTTTCAGAAGAAGAAATCTTCCGCTCACTCGTGATTATATAGATGTTATCAAAAATATGCACTTACCTGCCGCGGCAGTTTACACAAAAGAAAAATATAATATCAAGGAAAGTGAAGAAGAAATCGTAAAAGAATGGCTTGACCTTTGTGCACAGGCTTATATAAGTGATGTTGATTTAAAAGAAGGTGTTTTTGAATACCTGAAGTCACTTCACGACAAAGGCATTAAGATGGCATTCGCAACTGCAAGTGAAAAAGTTGTATGCGAGGAAACTCTAAAAAAACACAAAATTTTTGACTTCTTCACAGACTTTGCTTATGTAAGCGAAATCAATATTGGCAAAACAGAGCCCGACATCTATCTTCTTGCTGCAGAAAGAATCGGTGTAGAACCTCAGGAATGTATTGTTTTTGAAGATATAATAGAAGGCATAAGAAGTGCTAAAAAAGGTGGGTTTATCACTTGTGGTGTTTACGATAAAAGTTCAGCAAAAGATACGGTCGAAATCAAAAAAACAGCAAATTATTACATAAATTCTTTTAAAGAGTTATTTTAATATATACATATTTACACTTTACAAATCGACAAAAAAGGTCTATTATATTAAGTAGTAAAATTTGTAATATTTTATAGAAAGAAGAATGATATATGGAAAAGACAGTTTTAGTTGAAACAAGTGCAAGACACGCTCACATTTCAAAGGAACACCTTGAAATTCTTTTTGGTGAAGGCTATGAGCTCACAAAGAAAAAGGACCTTTCTCAGCCCGGTCAGTATGCTTGCGAAGAAAGAATCGCAGTAATTGGCCCTAAAGGTCAGTTCCCCGGTGTTTCAATCCTTGGTCCTGTAAGACCTGCTACTCAGGTTGAAATTTCTGCTTCTGATGCTCGTTCAATCGGCGTTGCAGCAGTTGTAAGAGAATCAGGAGACATCGCAGGTACTCCCGGTTGCAAAATCGTTGGTCCTAAGGGTGAAATCGAAATCGAAAACGGTGTGATTGTTGCTAAGAGACATATTCACATGACTCCGGATGATGCTGAAAAATACGGACTTTCTGATAAGCAGATTGTTGAAGTTAAGGTTTCTTCAGACGACAGAACACTTACTTTCGGTGATGTTGTAGTTCGCGTTCATCCAAACTTCTCACTTGCAATGCACATTGACACAGACGAATCAAATGCTGCACTCTGCAAGCCCGGTACAATGGGTGTTATCCTTTAATTTTAAATACATAGTATTGTGGCACTTTCCTTATGGAGAGTGCCATTTTTTCATATTTAAAACAGTCAAATTATAATTTATCGGGATGAATTAACCAACCGATCACGGTAGGGCGGGGGCTTGCTCCCGCCGTTATTATATACTGTAATTATCCGAACCAATCTTCGCCGTCAGGGTCAGTAGTTCCGATTTCCGGATTAGTTGCTGATGCTGTAATTACATCTTCAATTTCGTAAATTGTTACATCAAAATCAGGTGTTATGTATTCTTTCATAATTTTGTCCTTTCGTATTTTAGTTTGTTAAATTATAATTTGTCGGGCCCCTCAGTCACCTTACGGTGACAGCTCCCCATCAAGTGGGGAGCCCAATTGGCCTTCCCCCTGGAGGGGAAGGTGGCACGAGCATAGCGAGTGACGGAAGGG
>JAFTUP010000207.1 GCA_017466205.1 Clostridia bacterium | reverse complement strand
TGTTTCGGATGCTCTTTTGTGATAGATTATTTGATTTGTTGAGCTTTAACCTGCGTAGTTGAAAAGCTCTGTGATTTTGCTTGTGACAGTAGGCATAATGTTTGAATTGAAGAGAGCGTAAAGACCGCCGAGAAGAAGAGCACCGATAACTACGGCGATGAGGATCTTAACGCCTGTGTCAACATAGGCTTCTGCAACAGTACCGTCAAGAACTGCGTGAGCCTTTGCCATTACCTCTGTTTCCTTTGCTGAAACAAAACCCTTTACCTTGTTTGCAACACCTGTTGCGATTGACTTAATCTTGTTAAACATAAAAATTTACCTCTTTCTTTCTTAAAAATTTAGAACACCCGTTTTGTTTCGGATGCTCTTTTGTGATAGATTATTTGATTTGTTGAGCTTTAACCTGCGTAGTTGAAAAGCTCTGTGATTTTGCTTGTGACAGTAGGCATAATTGTTGAATTAAAGAGAGCGTAAAGGCCGCCGAGAAGAAGGGCACCGATAACTACGGCGATAAGAATCTTCACGCCTGTGTCAACATACGCTTCTGCGATTGTACCGTCAAGAACTTCGTGAGCCTTCTGAGAAATCTTTTCTGCACAGAAGTCCTTTACTGCCTGCACCTTTGTCTGGATGAATGATTTTGCTTTCTTAAACATAATTTTTTACCTCGTTCTTTTTTAAAATTTAGTTGTTTTTGTTGATTTCCTGCTCATAGGCAGAGAAAAGTGCTTCTTCAAGTTCTTTACGAGCCGAAGAAGAAATGGGATGACATACGGGTCTTGTAACTTCTTCACCCTTTGCTGTCTTCCAACTTGTCATAGGCATAGACATATATCTGCCTTTATCGTTTTCGACAACGCCAACACCGTGAATTACAACGGCATCACCGATAACAATGTTTGCATAAGCCTTTGTAGGCTTATCACCTTTGAGGATTTTCTTGATTTCTACTTTGATATTCATTTTGCATTTTCCTTTCTTGTAGTTACTAACAGAGTTAATATTTCTTATTCTCGGTTAGTACAGTTAGTATTTAATAAAGGGGAGAGTGTGAGAGGGGGAAAAGAAAAACTACCGAGCACCCCTGTCCCTGTTTCTGCTTCTCTGCAGAAATAAGGTGTAGTGTTCGATAGCTTTAATTACAAATTCACATTGCTGTTCTTTAGGAATTGCCTTTGGTATTGCTTTGGATATGCGACTATCCCTAAACGGAGATTTTTCCCTTTGATTCGGCTTTTCTTCACTCATAATAGCTTCTATTGCTTCTTTTGTGAGTTTTCCTTCTTGTGAAAATCTCTTCATTCTCAATGTTTGGTCGTGTGATGGCGTACATTGTTCAGCATCAATCGCATCTGCTAAATTCAACTGCTCTTCGGGAGTAAGATATGAAATCTCAACAGCAGGTCTCATTGCGATTTTTTTATCATCCACAAGGTCGAGCATTGCGGGAACAAGGTTAGTGAGACGAATATATCTGTAAATTTGGTCTTTACTTTCCCCTACTGCTTCTGCTAACTCAGCACTTGAAGTTTTCGGTAAATTATTCGCCACTGGCGAATAATTATTTTTCGATGGTCTTCCCGCCTGTCTTTTCATAGCTTCAAGTCGCATTTTGAATGCAAAAGCCTTCTCCGAGGGTAAAATTTCATCTCTCTGCAGATTACTGTCAACCATTGAGAGTATAGCTTCATCTTTTGTGAGATTTTGAACTCTCGCAGGTATCTTTTCTATACCCGCAATTTCAAACGCACGTTTTCTTCTGTGTCCTGACACCATTTCGTACATACCATTGTCAAGCGTTCTGACAAGAACAGGCTGAATAAGTCCTCTTGTTTTTACACTTTCAACAAGCTCAACCATATTTTCATCATCCTTAACCTTATACGGATGTTCAGGGAAATCTTGAATTCTTGAAATAGGGATGTCCATAAGTTTTTCCCTTTTCATATCTTCTCTGCTTTCATCTGTCTGAAACAAATCATCGAATGAACTCAGATGAATGTCTTTGTCGAAGTCTTGCTTCTTTGCCATCAAATAACACCTCCTGAGTTAAACTTTGATATGCTTCAGTAATTTTTCCTTTTTCATCGTGCTTAAATACACTAACACCGCTTACAGTAGCTTCTTTTGCTTTAACTGAAAGCGGAATTACTGTGTGAAAAACAGATGGGGATTGACCGTAATCTCGCCTGATTACATTTATAAGTCCCCTGCCCAATCTTGTGCGGTTATCTACCATTGTAATGAGAATACCGTCCACTTTGAGATTAGGATTGATATGTCTTCTTACACGATTAATTGTTGATAAAAGCTGTTCAAGACCTTTTGCAGATAAGAACTCCGGCTGTGTTGGAATAATAACACTATCAGCAGCACATAAGGCATTGAAAGTCATCATACCAAGTGAAGGCATACAATCTATAAGGATATAGTCGTATTTGTCCCTTACTGTATCAACATAAGTTTTCAATACTCTTTCTCGGCTCATTTCATTAACAAGACGAATTTCAATTCCTGATAATTCAATGTTTGATGGCATTAAATCCATACCGTCCTCAGTTCTTAAAATACCAAAACCCGACACTAATTCTTTATCTTCAACAATCATTTGCATTACATTCGCAAGTGTTGAATTAAGTTCATCAGGCCTTTTAATTCCCAAAGACACTGTTAAACTTCCCTGTGGGTCTGCATCAACAAGCAAAACCTTTTTTCCTTGTCTTGAAAGTCCTGCTCCCAAATTAACTGTGGTAGTTGTTTTACCAACACCACCTTTTTGATTTGTAATTGCGATTACTTTGCAATCGCTCATTACGATTCCCCTCCTCTACGAATAGGAATCACAATGGGGTTACTTGACTTTTTACTTGTAACACCCAAAAGTTTTTGAATAAAAATAGTGATACCTCCTTTAAAAAATAATTTCGGCTCAAAATTTAAAAGTTAGGAATGATTAAGTTAAATTTGTTTATCATATAACTTTCAAATACATATACCGAATCTCCATAATTACAATGACTATGGATATGTAATAAGGAAGTATTGATTTTTGGGCATAAAAAAAGACCGATAATCTAAAAAAATAGAATATCGGTCTGTCTGTCAAAATGAATTAATTCAGAAAATTTATTTTTCGTCTCTCCACTTTTTTGTTTTCTTTTTTCTTTTCCATTTAATATACATAAGCGACTGTGTATGAACAAAGTAATCATATTCATCATATAACTCAACATGAAGAAGTTTATCATTACATTTGATTTTTTCATATTGAAATTTGGACCAAAAGCCATCTCCATTTACATCGGCAACTGAAAATCTCATTAAATCTCTTTCATAAGCTGTAATAGGCTCCGAGCATCTTACTCTTACAAGTCCATAAGGTACACCATAACGGTGCATAACTTCCCAAGAAGCAGTAATTACCTTTGGACAAGGAATATTATCATTAATATACTCAGCAATAATTTCTTGTGGTTTTTCCTTTTCTTGAATAGAATTCATATGGTTCTGAATAAAGGATAAATATTCGATTACTTCATCATTGGATAACTCTTTAGTGTACATATTCCCCTCAATAAACCTTACATGAAGCGGAAAATAAAATTTTTCTAAATATGTTCTTGCCATTGTGTTCTCCTTTGTAAATGAATTTGCATAGTACCTGTTTCACAGAAATTAACTATGTAATGAAATCCGGGCATAAAAAAAGACCGATAATCTAAATAAATAGAATATCGGTCAGAAATATTTGTTTATATTAAAATGTCTTAGGTTCGAGTCCTGTTAGTCGTAAAAAAGTTTGATTAGAACTCAACCTTAAAAATTGCTCATAAAAAACTAAAAAACCCTTGATATTTCAAGGGTTTTTAGCTGGGTTTGATTTTCGTTACCCAAAGATGGCTCCCCAAGTTGGACTCGAACCAACGACCCTGCGGTTAACAGCCGCATGCTCTACCGACTGAGCTATTGAGGAATGTTTTTACCGGACTTAAAAGTCCGGTTTTATGACGGCATCGCCCTATCTTCCCGGGCCGCTTC
>JAFTUP010000206.1 GCA_017466205.1 Clostridia bacterium | reverse complement strand
GCCGATTGCAGCACCATCTGCAAACCTCTCAGGTAGTCCGAGTCCTACAAATGCTAAATATGTTTTTGACGATATGAATGGCAGAATTCCACTGATTATTGATGGTGGAAGCTGTGAAATCGGTGTTGAATCAACAGTAATTTCCTTTGCAGAAGACCCACCAAGATTACTTCGACCGGGTGGTGTCACTCTTGAAGAAATGACGGAGTTAATCGGTGAAATCGTGGTTGACGATGCAGTTCTCAACAAATTGGAAGAAGGTGCAGTTGCATCTTCACCGGGTATGAAATATAAACATTATGCACCAAGTGCAGACATAACAATAGTAAAGAGTGATTTTGACACTTTCAAAAACCTATGTGATGGTGAAGAAGGCATTACTGCTCTGTGCTTTGACGAAGAAAAAGAATTACTCTCCTGCCCTGCTGTTGCCTATGGTGATATAAATGACGGATATAGCCAGAGTGTAAGACTTTTTGATGCACTTCGTGAATTAGACGAAATGGGTGCTAAAAAAGTATATGCCCGTTGTCCCGATACAAAAGGTATGGGATTGGCAGTGTATAACCGTTTAATCCGTGCAGCAGGATTTAAAATCAAGGTGATAAAATGAAAATTATCGGTCTTACGGGACTTACGGGTGCAGGGAAAAGCACCGTTGCACAAAAGCTTATGGCTTATGGTTGCTACCACATTGATGCTGATAAGGTTGCCCGTGAAGTTATAAATAACAACGAAAATGTCAAAAATAAATTAAAAGAGCGGTTTGGTAATGATGTTATCAATGCCGACGGTACAACTAATCGACCAATTCTTGCAAGTCGTGCATTTGCAAATACGGAAAGTACAAATGCTTTAAATGAAATTACCCACCCTGCAGTTACCGAAGAAATAAAATCTATTATCAAGGATATGGAAGAAATCGGTTATCGTGGTGTGATCATTGATGCAATTGCACTTTTCGAGAGTGGTGAAAATAAGCTTTGCGACTTTACAGTTGCAGTTGTTGCACCCATGGACATTCGTCTTGAACGAATAATGAAAAGAGATAATATTACAGAAGAAAAAGCACTGGAACGCATAAATGCACAGAAAGATGAAAAATTCTTTACTGAAAAAGCAGATTTTGTATTGTGGAATTATCCACCTTATGACATAAATGTAGAAATAAAACCAATAACATTACAACTTGAACTGTAACCGAAAGGAGTAAATAAAATGGATATGAACGAAATGAAAAAAGAGCTTTTCTATGAGCCAAAGCACGCTATGGAAACAGTTGACGATACTGTTGTTAAGGCTGCTGACGATTTCTGCGAGGGATATAAACAGTATCTTGATTTTGCAAAAATTGAGCGTGAATCTGTTGAATTTTTTGTAAAGGAAGCAGAAAAAAGAGGTTACGTAGAATTCGATAACACAAAGACATATAATGCAGGTGATAAGGTTTATTATAACAACCGTGGCAAGGCAATTATTCTTTGCGTAATCGGTAAAAAGGATATTACAGAGGGTGTTAAAATCTCTGCTGCACATATCGACTCACCTCGTCTTGACTTAAAACCAAACCCACTTTATGAGGATTCTAATCTTGCATATTTTAAGACTCATTATTACGGTGGAATCAAGAAATATCAGTGGACTGCTATTCCGTTGGCACTTCACGGTGTTGTTGTTAAGGCAAACGGCGAGAGTGTAAAAGTTAATGTTGGTGAAGACGAAAATGACCCACAATTCTGTGTAACTGATCTTCTTCCACATTTAGCACAAGACCAGATGAAGCAGACAATGAGTGAAGGAATCAAGGGTGAACAGCTCAACATTCTTATCGGTTCTCGTCCTTTCTCAAAAGACGAAGGTGCTGACAAAGTTAAGCTCAACATCATTAAAATTCTTAACGAAAAATACGGAATTACTGAAAGTGATTTCTTGAGTGCAGAACTCGAACTTGTCCCTGCATTCAAGGCTCGTGACATTGGTTTTGACAGAAGCCTTATCGGTGCTTACGGTCACGATGACAAAGTTTGTGCATACCCTGCTGCTCAGGCTATTTTCAACATTGAAAATCCTGAATTTACTTGCCTTACAGTTCTTACTGACAAGGAAGAAATCGGTTCTGACGGTAACACAGGTCTTAACTCATCATATATGAAATATTTTATCTCTGACCTTGCTCGTATGGGTAATGCAGAGCCTTGGAGAGTACTTTCAAAGTCAGAATGTCTTTCTGCTGATGTTAACGCAGCATTTGACCCAACATTCCCTGAAGTAAGTGAGAGAAAGAACTGCTCATTTGTTAATAACGGTGTTGTTATTACAAAATATACAGGTGCTCGTGGTAAGAGCGGTACATCTGACGCATCTGCAGAATATATGGGTAAAATTCGCAGAATGCTCAATGCAAATGATGTTGTATGGCAGATTGGTGAGCTCGGTAAGGTTGATGCAGGTGGCGGCGGAACAGTTGCTATGTATGTGGCTAACCTTGACATTGACACAATCGACCTTGGTGTTCCAGTACTTTCAATGCACGCCCCAATGGAAGTTGTTTCAAAGCTTGACGTGTATATGGCATATAAAGCATTCAAGGTATTCTTTGAGCAGAAATAAATAAAGTGTAAAATGGAAAACTGAAAATGGAAAACTAACGGCGGGATTTTTCTCGCCGTTTTTTCTTATCGTTTTCCACTTTCCATTTTCAACTTTGCACTTACAACAGTATGGGTTGTGGTTGAACTTTTGTAGCAAGTACTTCTCTTACTGTATCCGGAATATATTTAAAATCTGCCACAATTGAATTTGGTTTGTTTATATAATCATCCTGTTCCATCGGTACAAAATAGATATTTTTACTGTTCATAAGTGTACCTATATTTCTTGCGGATGTGCCGAGAGCATCATTTGTTGAAACTGCGATTATGACAGGACGCTGATTTCTCAGATGTGCCTTTGTGGCAAGTGTAACAGATGTGTCACTTATTCCGTTGGCAAGCTTACCAATGGTGTTTCCTGTGCAAGGAGCAATCACCAAAACATCAAGCAGTTGTTTAGGTCCTATGGGTTCTGCACCTGAAATTGTATAAATTATGTTTTCTTTGCAGATTTGTTCAATTTCATTATTAAAATCATTTGCTTTTCCGAATCTTGTATCTGTTGTATATGCTATATGTGACATAATAGGGATTACTCTGTAACCCTCATCCACTAATTTTTTCATTTGTGGGATTACCTTTTTAAATGTGCAGAAAGACCCGCAAAGTGCAAATCCCACAGTTTCTTTGCTCAATTTTTACTCCTCCTTTTGCAAGGTATTACAAATTTTTCTGCCAATGATTTCACCCGCAGTTTTTGGTGTGTATTTTCCGGGTAATGAAAATGCTTTGATTACATCTACAGAATACTTTCGTGCTGTTTCAAAATCAAGACCGTAGGGCGGTGAAGCAAGTTCCATAATTTTACAATTCTTATTCATATTTTTAATTGTGTTCTCGTTTATTACACAATCGGGTACAGTATTTATAATTACATCAAAATTATGGGATTGGCTTGATAAATCATCAATATGTTGTGCTTTGAGTCCCTTTAAAATCGCATCTGTCCGTTGAAAATCGCTTCTCGCAAAGACAGTAACATCACAGGAAAGCTTTGCAAGAACTGAAGCAACCTCACGAGCTACTCTGCCATAGCCTGTAATGGCATATTTCCCTAAAGGTAACGCAAAATCAATATGCTCCAGAAGGATTTTCAATGCACCAAAAGCTGTAAGCACTGCATTTTTCTCAATAAATTCATTGTCATAATAGTCATAAAACATAATTTCCGTTTCACGAAGACGAGAAAGTAATTCGCCTTTGATTATTCCGCCAAAAACAATGTTATTTTCTGACAGCATCGGCATAAGTCTGTCAATGGTGATTTCTCTTTTTGAAAACGGCATTACTATTGTTTTGTCGTTTCGTGTTGCAGGTAAAGGCAGAATTATGACAGAGTCCTCACCTATCATACCTTTAAGCTTATCGCTGTCATCATCCCAATCAAAAAGTCCGTAAGAGGCAACATTATATCCCTTGCTTTCGAGATATTCCTTAAGGTATTTTTGCCGTTTATCTCCACCAATTATGATTATGTTTCTCATAACAAAGCCTCCTTACCTGAGTAAAGTGTTTCACTTTTGTATTTATACTCCACTTCACCTATTTCATTGTATGTTTTTTCAAAAATTTGGTGATTAGGTGTTTAATTTTTTAAAAGAATATACTATAATATAGAGTGGTGATAAAAATGAGCAATATTTCAAAGGTTTTAGAAACTGTAAAAACAATACATTTTATCGGTATCGGCGGAAGCGGTATGTGTCCGCTTGCAGAAATTCTCCATAGTAGAGGTTACACACTTCAGGGCTCTGACAACAATGAAAGCACAATTGTTGAGAGAATCCGAAAAATGGGAATAAAAGTAATGATGGGACAGCGTGCAGAGAATATTGAAGGTGCAGAAATGGTTGTGTATTCAGCTGCTATTTCAAGGGAAAATCCTGAATTAAAGGCTGCAATTGAAAGTGGTATTCCAACATTCCAAAGAGCTGAACTTTTGGGTGAAGTTTCCCGTCAGTTCAATAATTGTATCGGTATCTGCGGTACTCACGGAAAGACAACTGTTACATCTTTAACTGTTCAGACAATGCTCGGTGCAGGGCTTGACCCATCTGCAGTTATTGGTGGTAAATTACCACTTACAAACAGTTATGGTCGTGTCGGTAACACAGAAACAATCGTTATTGAATCTTGCGAATATCAGGATACTTTTTTGCAGATGTCACCTGATGTTGCTGTTATTCTCAACATTGATGAGGACCACCTTGAATATTTTAAGACAATGGATAATCTTATTTTAAGCTTCACAAAATTCGCTGAATCAGCAACAAAAGCAGTTATTTACAACGGTGATGATGAAAATACCCTTAAAGCCATTAAGGACATTAAGGGTAAAGAAATGATTTCATTCGGTTTTGATAAGACAAATGATTACTATGCTGAAAATATCGAAGAATACAAGGGTGCATTCACAAAATTTGATGTAATGTACAAGGGCGAAAAGTTAGGTAATATTGAACTTTCAATCCCCGGTATTCACAATGTGCTCAATGCTCTTTCTGCAATAGCTTGTGCAATTTATTCAGGTGCGAAGTTTGAAGATTGTGTTAAGGGCTTGCAGGAATTTAATGGTGCAGGTCGTCGTTTTGAGGATTTAGGAACATATAACGGAATTGATTTCATTGATGACTATGCTCATCACCCTGCTGAACTCAAGGTGACACTTGAAGCAGCTATGAAAATGGGTTACAACACAGTCTGGGCAGTTTTCCAGCCATTCACATATTCAAGAACTGCTATGCATTTTGACGAATTTGTTGATGTTCTTAAAATTCCTGACAGATGCGTTATGACAGAGATTATGGGTTCTCGTGAAGTGAATACTTATAATATTTACACTTCACAATTAGCTGAAAAAATTCCAGATTCAGTATGGTTCAACACTCAGGAAGAAGTTGCTGAATACGTTATAAATCACGCTAAATCAGGGGATTTAGTACTTACAATGGGTTGTGGCGACATTTACAAATCTGCATTTATGATGATTGAGAGATTAAAAAATGGTACAGTTTAATAACAGTTGGGACATACTTTTAAAAGACGAATTTCAAAAACCATATTATCTCAATTTGAGAAAATTTTTGGTGCAGGAATACAAGACACAGACCATATATCCACACATGAATAACATCTTTAATGCACTCAAATACACCGATTACAAGGATGTTAAGGTGGTTATTTTAGGACAAGACCCGTATCATCAGCCAAATCAGGCTCACGGACTTTGTTTTTCTGTGTTAAAAGGTGTTAATCCCCCACCATCGCTCCAGAATATGTACAAGGAAATTCACGCTGAATACGGATATCCTATTCCAAATCATGGCGAGCTTACATATTGGGCAAAACAAGGTGTTCTTATGATGAACACAGTGCTTACTGTTCGTGAAAGTCAACCAAACAGCCACAAGGGAATGGGTTGGGAAATCTTTACGGATAATGTGATTTCACTACTTAACCAAAGACCTGAACCAATGGTATTTCTCCTTTGGGGTGCAAATGCGAGAGCAAAAACAAAAATCATCACAAACCCCAATCATTTAGTACTTCAATCGGCACATCCAAGCCCACTTTCTGCATATAACGGATTTTTCGGCAACGGACATTTCAAAAAGGCGAATGAATTCTTAAAATCCCGTGGTATGACGGAAATTGACTGGAGAATTATTTAAGTGCAAAATGTAGAATTATACAATTATATCGGTAATTATATTTTGTATGGCAGAATTTAATTGATGAATTGTAGGGGCTGACGACCCCGGCAGCCCGAAACAAGTAAACATATAAACCGAGAACGGGACGCCGAGTCGTCGTCCCCTACAAAGTTCCTGCATCACATCAATCATCCCGACAAACTCTGATTTATTGAACATATAAAAAATGGAACAAGCTTGACTTTTTACTGTCATCTTGTTCCCTTTTTGTTTTTATGCATTAATTCCTATTGTTATAATTTCAAATGGTTTATATTCGATTGTATCTGTTTCTTCCACAACATCTTCAAGGAAGTTGAGAAGTTTGACCTTACCACCAAGACAAATTTTGCCTCGACGACCGTTTTGCTCTGAAAGACGAACAACAATCATATGACCTTTTTCGCTCATTTTCATTGTCTGCATATAAAGTTCACCGAAAGAGTTATCGCAAGTAAGGTCTGCTTTTCCCAAAGGAACATTATATTCAAAAGCAATATTGTTGATTTCTGCTTTTACGAAATCGTCACCATGAGGATATATCATATATGCAAATTCGTGATGTCCAATGTCACTTGTAACATCAGGACGAATCGTTGCACGAAGAAGGCTCAAGCTCATTGAATTTTCAAGGAAACCGATACCGTATTTCGAATCGTTAATAAGTGCAATACCACCATCAGTTTCTGCCATATCAGCCCACTTGTGATGACAAACTTCAAATCGAGCCTGCTGCCATGTTGTATTTCTGTGAGTTTCACGCTCTACGAAACCTGCACTTGTGTCGCAAACAGCTTTACGAGTCAGCACATTACAATCAAACTGTGCTTTTGCAAGCACATGCTTTTCGTTCCAGTCAACGATATTTTCAACTTCAATACCACGAGACTGACGGAATACACGGATAATTCGTTTCCAAGTGCTCTTTTCAGTGCCGAGAGTACAAGCGAAAGACACAACCTCCGAATTCTTTTCAATAGTTTTAAGTGGTGAAAGAATTTTAACTTCAACTTCTCTGTCCTTGTAGTTAGGGAGAATGTCCCAAGCATCATAAACACCGGGATTATCCTTATAGAGCTTGAGTTTATTAAACTCACCATTCACCCATTCACGCTGGAGCTTTCTGTCATAAAGACTTGCAATACTACCGTCTGTGTTGAACTCGATTTCATAGAATGGAGTAACTACTTTTTCACCTATTGTAAGCCATTCCTCATCTGATTCTTTATATTCAATATCACCACAAGAAAGTGGAGGAAGATTTGGAATTACCCAATTACCTTTTTTACCGTAACGAGTGCTGTTACCCATATCGTCAGGTATAAATGTAAGATGAGTACGAGGGAAATTAAGGGAATTAAAATACTGCTCACCTGTACCGATAATCTTATTTACTCTCTGTTCAATTTCTTCATAATCTGCCATCGCATCACGATAAACCGGTGTGATATGGCTACCGGGAAGAATATCGTGGAACTGATTTATGAGAAGTTTTTTATAAATATCACGAATTTCTTCATGTGGATATTTTGCACCCTTAAGATGACGGAGAGTTGAAACAATTTCAGCCTCACGGAGTTTATATTCAAGCTGACGGTTATATCTCTTCATCTTTGACTTTGTGGTAAATGTACCACGATGCATTTCAAGATAAAGCTCACCGTCCCATTTTGCAAGGTTCTTATTATCCTTAAGGTTCTTTTCAAGAAACTCCTGACCGCTGATATGTTCAGTTTTCGGCATAATTGAAAGCTTATCGAAACGGTGCATAACTTCAATCATTTCTTCAGTACAGCCACTGCCACCGTCACCGTAACCGAACATAGACATAGTCTGTCCACCTTGATTTTTATCTTGATATGCTTCCCAGTTCTCCTGAATTTGGGAAGGCATATTCCAGGTTATAAAGTGAGTTGGTGGCACGCAGGCATAAACCTCACTACCGTCAATACCTTTCCAGATAAAGTTGTTGTGTGGGAATCTGTTTGTATCGTTCCAAGTTGACATTTTATTTGATACAAAGTAGTCAACACCACTCTTTTTAAGAATCTGTGGTAAAATCCAGCTGTTACCGAAAACGTCAGGCAACCAGCAGTTTTTAACTGTCTTGCCGAACTTTTCACGGAAATAATGCTGACCGTACATAAACTGACGAATAAGACTTTCAGCACAAGGGATATTGCAGTCAGGCTCAACATACATAGCACCAACAGGCTCAAACTGACCACGTGCGATTTTTTCTTTTAATTCTTCAAAAACATCAGGATAGTACTTTTCAAGCATTTCATAAGTATAAGCCTGAGTATGTGTGTATTTAAAGTCAGGGTATCTGTCCATAAGTCGTAACTGAATAAGAATTGTACGAAGATTTTTCTGAACAGCGTGAATACGACGCCAATAATATGCAATATCAAGGTGTGAATGTGCAATAAGAGCCACATCACCGTTACCCTTGTAATCGTCATTTGCATAGATTACATCATCAACATATTTCTTTGCACTTGCAACATCTTCTGTCTTCAAATCGTCAAAGTCAATGAGGTTAAGTGCATTGTTGATTTCACGATTTAATAAATTGCGATAATCCTCATTGAAAAGGTCACTTTTTGCAATATCAAGTAAAAGTTCAAGGTCATAAACCAAGTCAAGAACTGTATGATTAATCGTAGCAAGATATGCACCCTCAAAAATCTGACGACAACCACGAACAGAAAGTGACTCAGGGTTTCTCTCGTCATCAGGCTTTGAACGGTTATAGCCCTCCATCTCAAAATGAAGAACATCTGAATTTATATAAGGACTTAAAAGAATTCTGTCACGGTTAGGGTCAACACCACCTACATATTTACCGTTTACCTTAACGATAATTTCAGCAGCAGTTTTCAGTGAAAACCAAAGTTCCTTACCGCGAAGATGCTGTGGAATTTCAACTTCTGCATCGAAAAATGCAGTTCCGTCAGGAGTGAAATACATGTCCCCCTTGCGAAGATTTCTCCATCCCTCAGGATAATATTCATACTGCATTTCTGCCACTTGACGAGCATCACGGACTTTCAAATTTTCTATTTCATATTTTTCTTCATATATGTATCTCTTAAGCCAACCGAAGCGTAAATCTGTCCATTCTTCAGGACGCATACTTCTTCTTACAACTTTAATATGTGCCATAAATACGCCTCCTCAAATTAGTCCTTGTCCCAGAAAAATGGTTTTTTCTTCTGTGCAATAACATTTACACTTTCGCCCATATCTCGCATAACTTCGCTTTCAATCCAACGAAGACAACGGTCAACGATAAGACATTTTGAACATTCACCTTGTAAAAGCACTGTGAGATTTCCGTTTTCATAAGACACAAAATCAATTTCGCCACCATCACCCTGAAGCTTAGGCTTTATAACTGTATTTATATAATCTCTCATAATCAGCCCTCAATTTCTTTTTTGAGAATTGCACGAACTTTTTCAAGTTTTTCTGTTGCAACTTCTCTTGTTTCGCCACACATTGAATAATAAACCTTGAGCTTTGGCTCTGTGCCTGATGGTCTTACTGCCATCCAGCTACCGTCTGTGAATGTGTATTTAAGCACATTTTCCTTTGGCAAATCGTCAATTCCCTTTGAGTAATCAAGAACATCTTTAATGTTATCAAAGAGTGACTGACCATTTTCACGCATATTTGTCATAATGCTCTGGATTTTTTCTGCACCGTCTTTGCCTTTAAGTACAAAAGTATCAAGTGCATCAAGATAGAAACCAAATTTCTCGTAAATCTTGTTAAGAGCATCAATAAGTGTTCTGCCATTGTTTTTGTGATATGCCGCCATCTGACAGATGAGCATTGAAGAAACAACAGCATCCTTATCTCTTGCGTGAGTACCGACAAGGTAACCGTAAGATTCTTCGTAACCAATTACAAATTCCTTGTCTCCATTAATTTCGTATCTGCCTATCTGGTCACCGATATATTTAAAGCCGGTGAGAGTGTCAACAACATTCAGTCCGTAGCTTCTTGCAATATCAGCACCAACTTCACTTGTAACAATAGTCTTTACAAGAGTTGATTTTTCGTTTAATGTGTCTTTTTTATGTGAAAGAACAAAATCCACAAGCAAAGCACCAATCTGATTACCTGTAACGAGAACATATTCACCGTTATGAAGCACTGCAGTGCCAACACGGTCACAGTCAGGGTCAGTTCCCAAAACTAAATCTGCATTTTCCTGTTTTGCCTGTTCAATTCCAAGAGTTAAAGCATCTTTTTCTTCAGGATTAGGTGAACGAACTGTGCTGAAATTACCGTCAGGTAATTCCTGTGATTTTACGATTGAAACATTCATACCCTCAAGTGCTTTTCTTACAGGGACATTACCTGTTCCGTGAAGTGCTGTATAGACAATCTTAAGGTCTGATTTCTCCTCATAAATTGACTGCTTTTTAACTTCTTTAAGAAATTCGTCAAGTTCCTCTTCACCAATTACTGTTATTTTACCGTCATTTACTGCAGTTTGGAAATCATCAACTGCAACTGATTTTAAGTCTGTAACTGCATTTACAAATTCAATAACCTGACTTGCAAACTGTGGCACTAACTGACAGCCTTTTTCGTCATAAATTTTATATCCGTTATATTCTTTTGGATTGTGACTTGCAGTAAGCACTATACCACCGTTACAACCAAGATGTTTTGCAGTAAATGAAAGCACAGGTGTTGGCATAAGGGTGTCATAAATATAAACCTTGATTCCGTTTGCTGAAAGTACCCCTGCGGCAACCTGTGAAAAATACTGTGAATTATTTCGTGAGTCATAAGCGATTGCAACGCTGATTTCACCGTCAAAACGACTCTTAAGATAATCTGCATAGCCTTTTGTAGCCTTTGCAATTGTATATCTGTTCATTCGATTTGGACCTGCACCCATAATACCGCGAAGTCCGCCTGTACCGAACTCTAATTCCTTATAAAATCTATCCTCAATTTCTTTTTCGTCAGTTAAATTCAAAAGTTCATTTTTTGTATCTTCATCAAAAGTACACCAATATTCAAAAAGCTCTTTAATATTCATAAGTAATACGCTCCTTTTTTTACAAATTTATACATGGTAATTCTACAACAAAATCCATATAATTGTCAATGAAATCAAGATGATTCAAATATTTTTATTTGAATTTTTAAGTTGGAGTTTGTCGAGATGAGTGCAGAGTGCAAAGTGCAGAACGCAGAACGCCTCCCTCTGACGAGGTGCGGGTCTCCAGTGGAGACCTTTGAGCGAAAGCTCAAAAGCACCGACCGAGCCGGCAGGCGAGAATTAGGTGGCATTTTCGCAAGAAAATGACGGAGGGAGAGATAAAAAATCAATGTTTTGACTACCCCTCAGTCAACTTCGTTGACAGCTCCCCTGACAAGGGGAGCCGAGAAAACATGCAAGCAAACACACCGACAAATTATAATTTGTACCACTAAAATCGTCATATTATCTGCTGTTTGTGTATTGCAATTATTGAAATAATGTTCTATAATTTTTATATATTCCCTTCAAAGGAGATGTTCTTAAATGAAACGCTTTAAAATAAATCTCGAATATATGGTGGATAAAGTTCTTTATAAAACTAATGTTTTTGAAACAGAACACTTTAACATTAACTATATCGCAAAAGAGAGTCACATTAAACTTGATATAAATCCCAATGTCCCTATGGAAAATGTTAAGTTCAAGATGACTGTGCCTTATGATTTTCGCAGTAATTCACGTATTTTTCTCAATGGTTTTCAGTCCTGGACAGAGTGTCGTGAGCATTTTATAGACGATGAACCATTACGCCTTGATGTAAAACAAGAGGCTATCAGACGAGTATTACCGACTTCTCCTTACGGTGACTACAATTTCGTAAAATATGACCGCAGAAAAGGTTGTTTCCACGGTTTTTCTTACGGCTATGTCCGTAATGAAAAGGAATTTGACTTTTTCGGTTCATTGAGTGAGCGTTTCGGTTATACCATTATTCGTGCAAATGTACCTGACAGAGAAATTATTTTTGAGCGAGACCTTGAGGGTGTCATAATTGACAACGAATACACACTTATTGATGTTATAAATTATCGTGGCAGTGAAAAAGATGTTTATGACAAATACTTCACTGATATGAACATTCCGAAACCGAGAGTTGGCAGAACAAACGGCTACACAACTTGGTATAACTACTATGCAAATATCAATGAGAATATTGTTGTAAATGACCTTGAAGCACTTTCACAGGTTGACTCTAAAATTGACATTTTTCAGATTGACGACGGATATCAGACAGCAGTTGGTGACTGGCTAAGCATAAATTATGACAAATTCCCTAACGGAATGAAGATTATCGCTGATAAAATCCACGAAAAAGGTATGAAAGCAGGTCTTTGGCTCGCACCACTTTCTGTACAGGTAAAATCAAAGGTTGCAAAGGAGCATCCTGATTGGCTTATTCACGATAAATACGGTAAAAAGCTCCTTTGTGGTGTAAACTGGGGTAATTTTTACGGTCTTGACATAGAAAAAGAAGAAGTAAGGGAATATATCCGAAACGTCGTCAATGTTGTCCTTAATGACTGGGGTTACGATATGGTGAAGCTTGATTTCCTTTATTCAGCCTCTGTAATTCCGAGAAACGGAAAGTCCCGCGGTCAGTTGATGTGTGAGGCTATGGACTTTATCCGCGAATGTGTTGGTGATAAGCTTATTTTAGGTTGTGGTGTGCCACTCGCCCCTGCATTCGGTAAGGTTGACTATTGCCGAATCGGTGCCGATATTGGTCTTGAATGGACTAAATTCAAGGTGCATCTTGAAGATGTGTGCACAAGAACAACTCTGTGGAACACTATTTTCCGTCGTGGTCTTGATGGCAGAGCATTTGCAAATGACCCTGATGTATTCTTACTTCGTGATAACAATATGACAATGGGTCTTACACAGAGAAAAATCTCTGCAACAGTAAATCATATTTTCGGCAGTCTCCTTTTCACATCTGACAATGTTGGTGACTATAACCGTGAAAAAATGGATGTGCTTTTACATATTTTCAATAACAGTCAGCCTGAGCTTATCTCTGCTGAATTTATCACAAAGGACCTTATTGAAATCAATTATCTTGAGAATGGTGAGAAAAAACGTCTCTGCTTCGATAGCAACACAGGCGAACTTATGTTATAAATTCATGACCTATTCTTCTGATTTCTAATTCAACCTCGACTTCGTAAATGCTGTTTTGCAGAACGGAGTCGAGATTTTTTTCATTCTGTTTAAAGAAATCCTGTTCACAAATATATAAGAGTCTTGCAAGCCCCACAGAATCGCTGTTGTATTCATTGTAAAGTGAATTCAGCAGTTTTTTCGTTTCATTTTCCACATATTCTTCACCGGCAAGTTTAATTTTATCAATATCCTCAATCTCCATAGCACTTGACACTCCACCGCTGACTTCCGAAATATCCGCTTGCATCTTCACCTTGATTTTAAAAACAGGTTTACCGTCTTTCATCGTTACTTTTCTCTCAGTTTTTGAGTCAACGATATTTAGTGACACTTTTTTATTGTTATCATAATCATAAGATAACGCAGTATTATTCACACTGTCATAAAGAATGTTAAAAAATGTTGTTTGGTCTTTTGAGATTTTTTCACGATATTTTGTACTGTTAAAGAGTGCTGTTCCCGAAATTTCGACACTTTTTTCACCGTCTTTTTCCTTTAATGACAGTAACGGCATTGCAAAATCCTTTGTACTTGAGTTATACCTGTTAATCAAATCATATAACTGCATATTGAAAATTCGTGCGTCGTATTCATAGGAGCTTATACCCATTTCAATACTTCTTGCACTTATATATTCTTCACCGTTTTTTGCCTGTAAAATTTCACTTGCGGAATTCTCTGCAGCCGCAATATAAACTGATGAACCGTTTTCCACATCACGGACAAAGAAATCGATTACATCATCCATATTCTCTTCCGTTATGCTTTTACCCAAAATGATAATTCTGTTCTGTGAATAAAGAGGGATTTTGCCCTCTGTTTCCGTAACACTTTTCAATGTTGTATAAATTGTATCACCTTTCATCTGATATGTTTTTAACGGTGGTTGTGATGCACTGTCAGAGGAGGTTGCAGACTGAGCGTTTGTGTCAATTGCCTGAATTGTGACAGAATACTTTCCATCTTTCTCAATATCAATTCCTATTCCCTGAATTACAAGTCGGTTTCGTATATCCTTTTTATAAATCTCTTGTGAGTTAAAAGTGTAAAAGGCTAAAAGAAAGGCTAATAAAACTACACCTGCTTTTCGCATTTGTCATTCCCCTTTCTGCAAATAAAAAACACAATTGACGGAATAATCACAACTGAGATTCCCGTAATTATTATTTTGATGGTACTGCTATCAATTATTGTAAACCATTCAACTTGCTGTGAAATCAGAAGATTTGCAAGTATGGTGATTATTCCTATTACAATGAGATAATGAATTCTCTTAAACTTACTGAAATAAGTTGCGAGAATTTCTGCTTGAAGAAATATGAGCAATCCTGCTTTAATGAATGCACACATAATCCAAACACTTGTGAAAATTGCGTCAAGCCGTGTAAACATTGAAAATTCTGCAAGAGAAGCCATTGTATGGAAAGGAAAAAGCTGAGTTGATGCAAAATTCCCCATAACAGCAGTTGCGAAGAAAAACATAACTGCCATTAAAAGTGTTTGGGATATAAGCCACAGGAAAAAGCCTTTTTTCATATTCCCTGTAACTCTCGGCAACATAAGGGCTATAATCGCATATTCCACAGTTTGCCCGACAGAGTCAACTGCAACCTTTACAACAGGCATTACACCGTTATAAAAAATCGGTGTTAAATTGAGAAAATCTACTTTTTTGACAAGAGTGAGCATTATAAAGATTAAAGCAGGGACAACTAAAACTGCAGATAATACGGAGCTTCTGCCTAAGGCTTCAAAACCAAGATATGCACCGTAGCAGCAAAGGATAATTGCCATAACCAGCATATAATCCACATCTGTTTCAGGGAACACGATTGTTCCTGCAAACAGGTCAAGTCTTGCAATTGTAACAACTGTAAAATAGAAAAAGTACAACACAAACAGAACAGAAACAAGCTTTGCAAATACTTTTGATTTACAGTTTATTATTTCAAGCAGATTCTTGTTTTCGTGCTTTTTATAAAGAAAATACACAGGAAGCATAATGAGTGTGCCGATTATAATTCTGAATATTGGTTGTATAAGCATATCAGAAAGCCTGATGCTTTCCGTATAAGATGAAAGATATGTTACTGTTGTAAGTGTTCGTGACAAAAAAAGCATTACAAAAAACTGAAATGCACTGATTTTTCCTTTTGTTATTTCCATTCTATTTCTCCATTTTATTTATCTGCATTCTTTTTTTGCCCATAGCTTTCCAATCGGCACGAAGAAGCATATCACGCCACGCTCCCGATTTTGTTGGTGATAACGGTGAAGTAAACGGTACACCGTAAGGGTTTATGGCAGAAGCGTTGATGAGAACTGCCGCAAAGCACAGCATTATTCCGTAAAGTCCTGTAAGACCGCCAACGATAATAAATGCAAACCGAAGTATTGCAACAGGCTCATAAAGAGTTGAAACCACAAATGAGCTTACTGCAGTAAGTCCAACAACTATGAGCATTGGTGCAGAGAGTATTCCTGCTGTGACTGCTGACTCACCAATAACCAATGCACCCACAATAGAAATTGCATGACCAACACTTTTGGGCATACGAAGTCCGCCCTCACGAACTATTTCGTATATAAGGTGAATTAAAAGCGCTTCAAGCATTATGGGTAACGGTGTTCTGCTCTCCTGCCCTGTTATGCCGAAAATCATTGTTTCAGGTATGATTTCCTGGTGAAAAGTGCAAACTGCAACATAAAGTCCCGGTAAAAATACGCTGAAAAGAAATGACACAATTTTAAGAATACGGATAAACGTTGCATAATATGGTCTTTTGAGATAATCATCCATTGAATGAAAATGCTCTATAAATAGATATGGAACAATAAGTGCGTTTGGCGTTCCGTCAACGATAATGCAGATTTTACCCTCGCTGATTTTTGCCGTTAGCACATCAGGTCTTTCCGTAAACCCTACACCGCTGAATAGTGACGAATGTTTTGTATCGAGAAAGCTCTGCATATATCCTGACCCAAGAACTGTGTCAATTGTAGAATTTTTAAGCCTCTCCACAACATTTTCGAGCATTTTTTTATCCACTCTGTCAGACATATAGCAGACACAAGCACGGGTTTTTGTTGTGACACCAACTTCAACTATCTGTGTCTTAAAAACAGGGTTTCGCACACGACGACGAATCATTGTCACATTGTCTTTAAAGCTCTCAACAAATGCCTCTCGTGAGCCTCTTTCCTGCATTTCTGTGTTGGGCTCTAAAACAGCTCTCTTCGGGAAACCCTGAACACCGAACATAACGGCAAAATGTGAGCCTTCAGTCAGCATTATGATACTTCCGTAAATGGCTTCACGGATAGCCTCATCAAGGTCATTAGTAATTGATTTATCAATACTTGCGGAAACCCTGTCAGCAGCAGAATGAATAAGCTTGTCGCCTTTTTCATCCGTAAAATCCGCATCAATTATGGGCAAAATCACCTGCTCTGTGGCAAGTAAACTGTCACACATTCCGTCAACCATAATAAAGTAAATCTCTTTGCCCTGCGTGTTGTATTTTCTGTATTTCACATCAAAGGCATCACCGAATTGTGATTTGATATATGAAATATTTTTCTGCAAATCTGTATCTATATAATTTTTACTGTCGTTTTTCTCGACATTTTCTGTTATTTCATCAACTTTTTTCTTGAACCAATCCATAAAAAATCACCATTTTTATCATTAGCATTAAACAGAGTAATATTCTGTCAAAATTGACAAATGATATAAACGGTGATTTTATGTTTGTTACTTTAATCAGAACAGTAATTCTCTATATTTTTGCAATTGTCAGTATACGTATTATGGGAAAAAGGCAGATTGGCGAACTGCAGCCGTCAGACCTTGTTGTGACTCTGCTGATTTCACAGATAATTTCAATTCCCATTCAGGATACTGATATACCGCTTGTAAATACAATTATTCCTATACTTTTACTTGTAGGCTTTGAGATTTTAACATCTGTTTTCAATATGAAAAGTATTAAATTTCGTTCATTTATGCAGGGTAATCCCGTTGTAATTATCAATGACGGTGTTTTAAATCAAAAGCTTCTCAAAGAATTGCGTTTTACGATTGACGATTTACTTGAATCTCTGCGACAAAAAGATGTTTTTGACATTTCTCAGGTGCAATATGCCATTGTGGAAACAAACGGACAGTTGAGCGTACTTTTAAAACCTGAACACGATACAGTAACACGTGATGATTTAAATCTTCAACCTGAGCCTCAAGGATATAAATGTCCCGTAATTATTGACGGAAAAATTGTTACGCAAGATTTCTGTATCTGTAACACAAATAAGAAGAAGATAGAAAAAATTACAAAAAAAGAAAAATTAGAAACAAAGGAAATTTTGTTATTGACAGTTGATGCCGCAGGAAATCACACCATAATCAGGAAGGACAACCAATGAAAAGAATAATAATT
>JAFTUP010000205.1 GCA_017466205.1 Clostridia bacterium | reverse complement strand
TGAAAAGGGTACTTTAGGTGACCTTGCTTCAACAGTTCTTGCCAACCACTGTGTAAACAATGAGGACCCTGATTCAGATAAATTTATGCAGAGTGCTCTTCAGCGCTTCTATGACGGTGAAAATGCGGAAATTATTGTTGATGCACTTTTTGAAATCGTTCTTGACGACCTCCTTTTAAATACAATTCTTAAAGATATTAAGATTGACCCTATTTCACTTGGTATCAACGGTTTCGGCGGTGATTATGTCAAAGCAGGTGTTGATTATCTCAACAGCTTTATCGGTGCTGACGGATACCTTTCAGTAGGTCTTGACGATGTTGTAGGTATTGTTCTTTCTCTCGGTATTTTAGAGGGTGACACACTTAAAGAAGTTGTTTACGGTTTCCTTGACGAATATCTTACAGAAAGTCAGTATGACATTATCGACCAGGAATTCTACAGAATCATGTACGATTTCACACATGACGAAAACCCGGGTTATATGGCTGACCACGAAGGTGAGACAGTTTATGACGGAGTAGTTGAAACACCGCTGAGTGCTGACAATTTAAGACTTCCGTCACACATTTCAGTTACTCTCGGTGAGGATGCTGCAACTGAAAGATACATCAATTACTATACAAAGTACAGCGTTGAAGCTACTGATGTTCAGATTGTTCCTTACAGCGAAAATCCTGATTTCTCAAAGGGAACAACAGTTGATGCAGAAATCAAGACAGAATGTGATGTTGAAACATTACGCGAATGGCCTGCTATCGACTTGGGCTTCATCGGAATTATCTATCATAAAGAATATGTAAATCGTCATTACGTTTACATCTCAGGACTTGAGCCTGACACAAAATACAGCTACCGTCTCGGCGATGCAGAAAAAGGCTGGTGGAGTGAAGCAGGTGTTATTGACACAGCTGATAATTCAGACAGCTTCTCATTCTTCCACATGACAGACCCACAGTCAACAACTGAAAGACAGTACAATGAGGTATTTGCTCCTGCAGTTGAAACAGCATTTAATAATCACGATGCAGACTTTATACTGAACACCGGTGACTTTGTTGATGACGGACGTAGCTTTGAGCAGTGGAAGAGAATGTTCAATTCAACTGATGCAATTATGAACACAGCAGTTATGGGTGCAGCAGGTAACCACGAAGAAAAGGGCGATTACGCACTTGACTATTACTTCAACTTCCCTAACGTTCCTGAACAGGATACAATAACAGGTATCTACTATTCATTTGATTACAACAACGCTCACTTTGCTGTTCTTAACTCAAATAATCTTGGTGAAGACGAAGGTCTTTCAGCAGAGCAGCTTGAATGGCTTAAGGCTGATATGAATGCATCAGATGCTGATTGGAAGTTTGTTGCAATTCATAAAGCACCTTATTCAAACGGTTCACACTTTGACGATGATGACGTAATGGCTATCCGTGAACAGCTTATGGGACTTATGCCTGAGCTTGGTATCGATATGGTATTCCAGGGTCACGACCACGTTTATATGCGTTCTGATGTTCTCAATAACAATGCTGTTGTTGAAACAGAAACAAAGGAAATCACATATAACGGTCTTGACTATACAGCAATGATAAATCCTGACGGTACAGTTTACTCAATCAATGGTACAATCGGTGTTAAACACTATGAACCAAAGGATGATTCAGAAATCAGCAAAGTTATGCCAGTAAGCGGAACAATTCTTTACCTCGAACTTCCATCATACTCATACATTCAGATTGACGGTGACACACTCTACTTCGATTCCTACGAGGTTGATGGTGATAAGGAAACAAGAGTTGACCAGTTTGCAATTCAGAAAGAACTTGCTGACGAACCTGTTATTGATGACAGCACAACTGATGAACCGACAACTGACGAGCCTGTTGTTGATGACAACACAACCGATGAACCGACAACTGACGAGCCTGTTGTTGATGACAACACAACCGATGAACCAACAACAGACAATCCTGCAACAGATGATGTAATTACAGATAACCCTGAAATCCCGAACACATCTGCTGATGGAAACTACTCATCTTTATACATTTCAGGATTTATGCTTCTCTCAGTTGTTCTTATCGCGTTATCACTTAAGAAATCAAAGAAAAAAGCATAATTGAAAACCAAACAAAAATCCGGAGGCAGTTTTAAAACTGTCTCCTTTTTTATTAGTAAAAAAAGCGGAATGACAAATTGTAATATATTTGACAAAATATAGGGAAGTTAGTATTACATTTTTGCAAAATAATTTAAGTAATCACAACTGAGGCGTCGTCTTATATATTACAAAGACAAATTAAGACTTTATTTCAACGCAAGAAATGTGTCAAACAACTTGACAGGCAGAGATTGTATCAGCATTTATGAGGAAGAAATAAAATAAGAAATAGTATTTTTATTCAATCACGAACGCGGTAGGGCGAAATTCCTACCGCATTTATTATTTTTTTGACATTTTTTAATGTTCTCGGTCAGAAAACAGTAGAAAAACAGATTTTGATATGATATAATTCATTTATACTTTTAAATAAGGAAGAGTGTAAAATGGAAAAGTTTTTTAAGCTGAAGGAACGAGGTACTGACGTAAAAACCGAGCTTGTTGCAGGTATGACTACATTTTTTGCAATGGTTTACATTCTGATGGTTAATGCAAATATGTTTGCTGACCCATTCGGTGACGGAAGTAATCCTCTTGGAGTTTCTTATGGTGCGATTTATATTGCAACTTCTATTTCTGCAGTTGTGGGTACAATTCTTGCAGGTATATTGGCAAATCTGCCTTTAGCGCAGGCAAGCGGTATGGGACTTAACGCATTCTTTGTTTACACGGTTTGTATCGGATTTGGTTTGTCTTATGCAAATGCTTTGGTGCTTGTACTTATTGAGGGTATTGTTTTTGTCCTCCTTACCGTAACAGGACTTCGTAAAAAGATTTTTGAAGCTCTTCCCCACGCTGTAAGAGTTGCAATTCCATCAGGTATTGGTCTTTTTATTGCTCTTTTAGGCTTCCAGAACGCAGGTATTGTTGTACCTGACAGTTCGACCGCAGTTGACCTGGCATCATTCAACCTGCTTACTCAAAGCTGGGGCGATATTATGCCTATGATTGTAACCATATTCACACTTCTCGCTATTGCAATTATGAGTCATAAAAAGATTCGCGGTGCCGTGCTTATAGGCATTGTAGGAGGTATGACTCTCTATTACTTATTAGGTCTTA
>JAFTUP010000204.1 GCA_017466205.1 Clostridia bacterium | reverse complement strand
CTAATGCACAGAGTCTTACAGAGCTTCGTAATCGTGAGCAGTCAAATCAGCACAAAATTGATGTTGAGGTTGCCGCTGCTAATGACTCAAAAGCAAAGCTTCAGGGTAAAGTGATCAAGATTACCGCAAAAGCAGGTAACAACGGAAAACTCTTTGGTTCTGTTACATCTAAAGAAGTTGCGGCAGAGATTGCAAAGCAGTTTGCAGTTAAAGTTGACAAAAGAAAGATTTCAATGGATGATATCAAGACATTTGGTTCATTTAAGGTTGAAGTTAAACTCTATACAAATATTGTAGCCGAAATGACAGTTATGGTCGGTGAATAATTGGAGCTGAAAGGTATGGAAAGCAATTTAACAGCTTTTGAAAATCTTAATTTACCATATAGCCTTGATGCAGAACAGGCAGTGCTTGGTGCATTACTGAAAGACCCTGAATGTCTTCCTGTTGTTTCTGATATGCTTAAGATTGACCATTTGTATCTTCCGCAGCATAAGGCTATATATACAGCAATACTTAATATCGACACAATTGGTGGTCGTATAGACCCTCTCGTTGTTCTTGAGGAGCTGAAAAAAGAGGGTGTGTATGATGACATTGGCGGTAAGACGTATCTTATGAAAATCGCTGATGCTGTGCCATCTACGAAGAATGTGGAATCATACATAAAAATTATTATTGATAAGTTTTATCTTCGTACTCTTATTATTACAGCTCGTGATATTCTTGATGCGACAAGTAACGGTACTGATTCTCCTGATTCACTTCTTGATTTGGCAGAACAGAAGATTTATGACATTCGTCGAGGGAAGAGTACTTCAGGACCTGCAAAAATCAGTGACATTGTTATGTCGGATGTTTTTGAGCGTCTTAAAAAGCTTGCAAGTGCAGACCCTAAAGAAAGGGAACAGTACATAGGTATTCCGACAGGTTTCTCATATCTCGATAAAGTTCTGGGTGGCGGATTTCACCGTTCTGACTTTATAGTTGTCGGTGCTCGTCCTGCTATGGGTAAGACAAGCTTTGCCCTTAATGTAGCAAGAAATATAGCGATGAAAGGCAGAAAAGTTCTCTTTTTCTCATTGGAAATGTCAAAGGAACAGTTGGCACAGCGTATTATTTCTACTGAAGCAAGAATTGTTAGTAATAAGCTCAGAACAGGTGATATTACAGATGCTGATTGGGAAAAACTCGGTCTTGCTCTTCAAAATCTTGTGAATTGTGAATTATATTTTGATGATACTGCAAATATTAATGTTCCTGAAATGAAAGCTCGTGCTCTTCGTATGAAAGATGTTGATTGCATTGTAATTGACTATCTTCAGCTTATGTCAGGTACAAAACGTTCAGAAAATCGTGTTAACGAAGTATCTGAAATTACTCGCGGACTTAAAATGATGGCTAAAGACCTTAACATCCCTGTTGTTACTTGTTCACAGTTGTCCCGTGGTGTGGCAAAAAATTCAACTGACCATCGTCCGCAGATGACTGACCTTCGTGAATCAGGTACAATTGAGCAGGATGCTGATATTGTTCTTATGCTTCACCGTGAAGACTATTATAAGAATGACCCTGATGCAGAAACAGACCCTGAATCAGTAAATATTGCAGAGGTTATTGTGGGTAAAAACAGACACGGTTCAACTGAAACAGTTAAGGTTGCCTGGAATCCGGAATTTACAATGTTTTCAACACTTGAAAGGATAAAAGATGACAGATAAGGTTCTAAAGACAATTGAAGATTGTCAAATGCTTTCAGGTTGTCATACTTTGGGTGTTGGATTATCAGGTGGAGCTGACTCCGTTTGTCTTGCTCATATTCTGTCAGAAAACAGAGAGAAACTTGGTATCAAGGTTCTTAAAGGAATACATATTCATCACGGTATCCGTGGTGAAGAAGCAGACCGTGACTTGGAATTTTCACGAAATTTTTGTGAAAAATACGGACTTGAATTTGTTGCCTTTTATGCAGATGTTCCTGCAGAAGCACAGAAAACAGGAGAAAGTATTGAAGAATGTGCAAGACGCATCCGTTATGAATTTTTTGAAAAATCAGGATGTGATAAAGTCGCAACTGCACATAACCTTAATGATAATATTGAAACTTTTGTGTTTAATTTGACTCGTGGTGCTTCACTTTCAGGACTCTGTGGTATTCCTTATGCAAGAGATATTTATATCAGGCCGCTTCTTAATTGCTCGAGAGAAGAAATTGAAAAATATATTCTTGATAATGACTTGAGTTTCGTGACTGACAGCACAAATTTAAGTGATGATTACACAAGAAATAAAATTCGTCATAATATTTTGCCATTGTTTTTTGAGCTTAATCCGTCTTTTGACAAATCATTTGTCAAGTGTCTGGATTCTCTCAATCTTTCAAAAGATTATATTACAGAAAATGCTTGTAGTCTTGTTGAAAAATCAAGATGTGACGGATATTATGATTGCAAAGTTTTGGAAGATTGTCACGATGCTTTGAAATATCAGGCAATTTCTTTGATTTTGAAAGAGCAAAACGCTAAAAACTTTAACCGTGAGAATATTGATGCAATACTCAATATTATGAAAACAAGAGGTAGCGTAAACATAGGCGGTAATGTAAAAGCCAATGTAGAAAGAAATAAACTGTATTTTGGTGAAATTTCAAAAACTGATTGTTTTGAAATACCGATAGAAATAAAAGACGATTTAATCTCAACACCTGTTGGTGATTATCTTATTAACATTTTCTACGAAAAAGATTTACAAAACTTTAATAAACAAGATATAGACAAATTTATAGATTGTGATAAAATATCAAATAGTGCAGTTGTAAGAAACCGTCGTGACGGTGACAATTATCAATTGCCGGGCAGACCAAATAAATCATTTAAAAAACTTTTTAATGAAAATAAAGTTTTAATTAGTGAAAGAGAAAAAATGCTTGTATTATCTGATGATAAAGGCATTGTGTGGACTGAATTTTTTGGTGTTTCAAAAATGTGTAAAGCAAATGAAAATACAGAAAAATTCATTAAAATAACTAAGGTGGGGAAAAATAATGATTAACGACATTGAAAAAGTACTTTTATCTGAGGAGCAGTTAAAAGAAATAGTGCAAAGACTTGGTGCTGAAATTACAAATGATTACAGAGGAAAGAAGCTTGTCCTTGTCAGCGTACTTAAAGGTTCAGTTATATTTATGGCAGATTTGATGAGAGAAATTAAAATTCCTTGTTCTATCGATTTTATGTCAGTTTCAAGTTACGGTTCAGGCACAAAAACATCAGGTGTCGTTAAAATTATCAAAGACCTTGATACAGATGTGGTTGAAGGCTCTGATTTGCTTATTGTTGAGGATATTCTTGACAGCGGTGTTACACTTGAATACCTTATGAAGATTCTTTCTGCAAGAAATCCTAACAGTATTAAAATATGTACTTTACTTGATAAACCTGAAAGAAGAAAAGCAAATATTTTTGCTGACTATGCAGGTGCTCAGATTCCCGACGCTTTTGTTGTTGGTTATGGTTTGGACTACGATGAAAAATATAGAAATTTACCGTTTGTAGGTGCGTTAAAACCTGCAGTTTACGAATAAGCCACAGGAGTGGTAATAAACTTGAAAAAATTAAATTGGAAAACAATAATTCCGTATATTTTGATACCTGCACTTTTCATTGGTGTGATGTTCTTGTATATGGAGAATGAAGCGGATACAGAGTTCAAATATTATGAGGTTATTGAATTCTTTGACAATGAAGAGGTTGAAGAAGTTGACCTTAAT
>JAFTUP010000203.1 GCA_017466205.1 Clostridia bacterium | reverse complement strand
GAGTATAGCATTTATTATGATGCAAGGGAAGAATTAGGCGATTGGCTGGGTGGTGATTACGATTTTTCTTCTTGGGAAAATGCAACTGAATATGGTGTCGGTGGCACGGGTGCTTACGGCAAACTTGAGCCAAGAGGAATACCTTTCTTGAAGGATTATGGTCTTAAAGATTATGAGAATTCAAATACTTATGAAAACTATACCGTAAAGAATCTTTTCGGTGAAAAAATTACTGTAGATATTCCATATAACGCACACGTTACTACATATCTTAAAGTCATTGCACCTGCAGGAAAAACCATTCGCATAACAACTGAAAATACTCAAATCGGTGCAGTTTCGACTACCTACGTAACTAAAGATGGTGAGCAAGAGTTTGAGTCTTTAGGTTGGGTTAATGGTGAGCATATTACTTATGACATACCACACGGAATTACAATTATTTCTCTTAAGTATCGTGAAACGGGATATGACAGTGAATTTTGTGGTGATTTCAAGTGTGATGACGAATTTCTGAATACACTGTGGCAAAAATCCTTACGCACTCTCTATGTTACTATGCGTGATAATTTTATGGATTGTCCTGACAGAGAAAGAGCACAATGGTGGGGCGATGTCACAAATGAAATGATTATGACTATGTACTCAATGGACAGCAACTCCTACCTACTCTATCAAAAGGGTGTTCAGGCAATGCTTTCTCACATTGACGATACAAAAGTGCTTCAGACTGTTGTGCCTATAAACGATGACTATTTTGAACTTCCCGTTCAACAACTTGCAGGAATTGTTGGCTTCCTCACCTACTATGAATATACCGGTGATAAGGCTTTTATCGAAAAGGTTTATGACGCATCCGTTGATTACCTGAAGCTTTGGGAAATTGGTGAAAATAATCTTGTCGTTCATCGTAGTGGCTCTTGGAATTGGCCTGACTGGGGCGATAAAGCAGATATGACAGCCATTGAGAATGCTTGGGTTTACTATGCTCTTTCTACTGTAGAAGAAATGGCAAAGATTTTAGGCAAAAACGATGACATTTCATTTATTACCAACAGAAAAGATACTTTAGCAAAGGGATATGCTACTCTTTGGACAGAAGATGGCTATAAGAGTGAAGATGTAGAAAAACCTGACGACAGAGCCAATGCTCTTGCAATTTTGTCGGGACTTGCAAATAAAGAGCAATATGATACTATTACAAATGTGCTCACAACAACCCAAAACGCAAGTCCGTATATGGAATATTATGTTCTTGAAGCCCTTTGCAAAATGGGAGAATATGAAGCGGCATACGACAGAATCAAGGACAGATATGATGGTATGGTGAATGCAGATTACTCTACTCTCTGGGAATTCTGGGATCCTTGGCGTGGCACTAAGAATCACGCATGGAGTGGAGGACCTCTTGTTATAATGAGTAAGCATTTTGCAGGTATTACCCCACTTGAAGCAGGCTATGAAAAGGTGAAAATCGACCCTCAATACACTTTGTCCGATGGTCTTAACTGTACTGTCCCAAGCGTAAAAGGGTTAATCACTCTGGATTACAAAAAGACTGCAGAGAATTATGTTATCAACCTTACTGTCCCGGAAGGTGTTCATGCTATTTTATATGTACCAACCGGTGCTGTTGTAAATGTCATTTCAAAGCCAAACGGTGAATATATAAACAACGAAAACACTAATGTGGAGATAGTGCAAAAGTAAAATTTAATAAAAAACAAAAAGAGCAACGCCTATGAAGTTATCATTTAACCTCATAGGCGTTTTAGATATTACGTTGTTTTTATGGTGGATTTTGTTAAAAAAATATATTTACTGGCATAATTGCTCTCTTTTGGTTTTATTTATACCTTATAATACTGTGCCTGGGCATTCCAGAGCTCACTGTATTTGCCACCAAGGTTCAGCAGCTCATCGTGTTTTCCTTCTTCAACTAAATTCGCCTTATCAAAAACAGCAATTCTGTCACAGAAAATACAGCTTGAAAGTCTGTGAGATATGTAAATTGCAGTTTTGTTTTCTGTAAATGAGTTAAAACGGCTGTAAATTTCATTTTCAGCCACAGGGTCAAGAGCTGCCGTAGGCTCATCAAGAATAACAAGAGGACTGTCTTTGTAAAGAGCTCTTGCGAGGGCGAGCTTTTGTGCTTCGCCACCCGAAATGTCAACACCGTTTTTGTCTATGTTTTTGTATAGATAAGTGTTCTCTTTTTCGCTCATTCGCTCAACTCTGTCTTTAATATTTGCCTGTTCAAGACAACGGTAAAGATTGTCCTTATCGTATTCTTTATCGGCAGAAATGTTATCACAAAGAGGCACGGCAAAGAGCTTGAAATCCTGAAAAACAACAGAATAAAGATTCATCAGACTTTCTTTCGAATACTCTTTGATGTTAATGCCATTTATAAGTATTTCACCACTATCTACATCATAGAGTCTGCACATAAGCTTGATGAAGGTAGTTTTACCACTACCGTTTCTGCCTACTACTGCAAGATGTTCTCCATTATGAATGGTAAGATTGATGCTTTCTAAAGCATAGTTTTCACTACCCGGATATTTAAAAGAAACATCCTTGAATTCAATCTCAAACTTTGAGGTCAAATCTATTTCCTTTTCACCGTAAACCATATCATCTTCAATATTCATTATGTCATAGTAATAATTTACAAGAGGTACCATTTCCTCTGTTTTACCGAAGGTTACAGCCATCTTCATAACACCGCTGATTATCTGCATAAAGGAACCACAGTAAAGCACAAGTGAACCGATACCAAAAAGCCCATAAAGACCTTTCACACCGATAAACAGATAAACGCCGAAACCTACAACCGAACCAAGAATAGCAATAAAGGAGCCTGATTTTGCAGAATTCATTGAGGCTTTTTTAAGTACTTCTTCACCCTCGGTTAAAATCTTGTGGGTTGCAGTTTTCTCTATAATATCTTGCTCCTTGTAAAGACGGATTTCCTTGCCTGTCTTGTAATCGGAGAACATATCAATAAAATAGTAGAAAATTTTATCAAGACGGGAGTATTCATCAGAAGCTACGAACCATTGTCTGTTCATCCTTGTAGCAACAACAAGCATAATCACAACCATAACCGCAATAGCACCGAAAATACTCAACAGAAATGCAGGTCTTTCAAAAAAGGTATCACCAGTTTTCTGAAAACCGATTTTAAAGAGAGGTAAGATTAACACAGCTGAAACTATAACTGTCAATGCACCTGAAACAAAATCTCTGAACATCCACGAAAACTGCACAAAGGCTGAAAAGACTCTGTTCTGTGCTTCAGCGTGCTTGTGGATAAGTTCTTTAAAATTACTGTCTTCAAGCTTTTTGAATTCAACAGAGAAAAGCTTTGAAGCAATACTTTTAAGCTCTCTGTTATAGAGCATTGAGCGAAGCATATAGTAGATGTCGTTTAGATACCTATTAAGGAAAAACAGAACAAAGTTGATACCAACTGCAAGACCGATATAGAAAATGAGCTTTTTAGCATCAGCTCCGGTATCAAGCAAATCAATGATTTTTGCCGAAAACCATATGTTTACAAAAGGCATTACACCGGTGACAACAGCCGCCGTAACGGTTGTAGGAAGAAGCTTACTTTCGAGTTTATGCATTTCTTTGAATGCGTAAGTAATTGCTTTAAACTTTTTCATTCTGTGACACCTGCCCTTCCTTGTAATAGTAGCTCTGAAGCTGATACATTCTGTAATATCCACCCTTGAGTTCCATCAGTTCCTCATGTGTTCCACTTTCTGTAATTCTACCGTCAGAAACAAAAAGTATGCGGTCACAAAAGAGAGTTGAGGAAAGTCTATGGGAAATGAAAAAGGATATTTTATTTTGTGTCAACTCATTATATTTGAGATCTAACTCGTTTTCAGCGATAGGGTCAAGTGCCGCTGTAGGCTCATCGAGAATAAGTACGGGAGCATTTTTGTAAATAGCTTTTGCGAGAAGCAATTTCTGCTTTTCACCACCTGAAAAATCAGCCGCATCCTTATAAACATCTTTTACCATAAAGGTGTTTTCTTTTTTGTCGAGACTTTCTATTTTTTCCTTAACACCTGCCTTTTCAAAGGCTCTATAAAGTTTCTCCTTGTCATAATCTGAAGCAACACAAATATTTTCAGCTATAGTCATTGGCATAAATGTGTAATCCTGAAAGACAGGTGAAAAGAGGTCAAAGAAATCACTTTTTGAAATATCCTTACTACTTACACCATTAACAAGAATATCGCCCTCGCTTGGGTAGTACAAACCACAAAGTAGTTTAACAGCCGTGGTTTTTCCTGCACCATTTTCACCAACAATTGCAATATTTTCACCTGCATTTACTTTAAATGACATATTCTTTATGGTACTTTCTTCGGCTGCAGGGTATGTAAAGGAAACATTTTTAAATTCAATTGACGTTATATCATCAAGTTGATGTGAATTTTTATTACTGTCGTTTTCATCCTCTGCCTCGGTAAAGTCACGGAATGCCTGACAGTCATTACAGCAACGCTCCAGGTCGGAAACGCAGATAACAAGATTCATTATCCAGTTTGAAAAACCTGTAATGATACCGAAATAAAAGATAAAATCAGAAACACTGAGCTCGTTTTTGTAAACGAGATAAACAAGGTAAGCATACGCAACAAGTTCTCTAACCATGTTAAGAAAAGCTCTTGTACCGCTGACGTTAAAGCTCTGACGCATATACTTTCCTGTTATTTTTTGAAGCTCATAAACAAACTTTGCATAAGCGGAAATAAAATAGTCGGAAAAGCCGTAAAGCCTTATGTCTTTTGCTGCTGTGTTATCTTTACTCAACTCGTAATAGTAATCAAGCTTTACAAAGATACTGCCTCTTGCTCTTTTTACATTCTTCTCTTTTTCATTGAGATAGCGAAGAAGGAAAAATTCTCCCACACAGGTAAGAAGAATAAGCAAAATCATCATAATATTGATTTTATAGATAAGTGTAAGAGAAGTTATTACACCGACAACGCAAACAAGGAAAGCATTGCAAAGCATTATAAAGTACGCAGAAGAAGAATAATAGCTTCGGTAAAATTCCATAGCTCTTTTATTCTTTTCTCTGCCATCAAGACTTTCGATGTTTATGTAGTCTGTATGTATGTTTTTCTTAAAAGCCATAACAGCATAACGCATACGGATTACTCTTGCACTACCCTGTAAAATCTCATTCAAAAACGGGTCAAGCCAGGTCGTAACAGTAACAAGTATGCTTAAAAGTGCAACTATCAAAGTAAGCTTACCAACAGTAACTCCCTCATTTATACAGTCTATCATTGCTTTTGGGATAAAGGCAGTTATGATGGGAAGAAACACCATAGCAGGAACTCTTAAACAAAAGTACAGAAGGCTTTTTTTATCCCACTCTATCCAGTTTTTAATCATATATTTTAAGTTGTCTATCATTTAATCAACTCCTTGCTTTGAAATTCCGTGTTGATATGTAATAACGGACACTTTCATCTCTCGGGTGTAACAATTTTGACACGGCCGCAGGACATTGGGTGGGTTATTCCCATATCCTGCCGACACCCAGAAATAAAAAAAGTGTGTGCAAACCGAAGTTATACACACGCGAAAAATGCAGAACTTCGTTTTGCTACCACACAAACTTTCGGACAAATCTCACAGAGAACGCCAAAATAGAAGTCTGCATTTTTACCAAAATAAAAATACAACTCCGTAAAATCTGTCCATATTTAGTTTGTGTGGTATGTTTATTATATCAAATCACACTTGAGAGTGCAAGTGAATTTTCTGTTTATAAAAAGCTTGGAATACTCACTCCCTCACTTGATGCCCTTTTTCGTGTATTGCAAATATTTTATTACGATTATGTTGCAAAACTATTGCAACTGTTTTTTTTATTTGTTACAATACTTATAATAGGTGAAGGATGTGATTTTTTTGAAAGCTATTACAAACGGAAAAATTATTCTTACTGACTGTATATTGGAAAAGCATGCGATAATCTTCGATGAAAAGATTATTGACATTTTACCTGAAGACAAGCTTCCTGACGGTGTTAAAATCATTGATGCCAATGGTGGCTATATTGCTCCCGGACTTATTGATTTGCACATTCACGGTTATCTTGGCAAGGATGTGTGCGATGGTGAAGAAGAAAGTATCCGTACTATTTCAAAAGGACTTTTAGCAAATGGTGTTACCGGCTATTTGCCGACAACTATGACTGAGGATATGAGTGTTATCCGCAAGGCTCTTGAAACCTGCCGTAAATTGCATGAAGAAAGCAAAGCTTGGGATGGCAGTATAATTTTAGGATGTCACGCTGAAGGTCCGTTTATCAGTGAAAGCAAAAAAGGCGCTCAGGATGCTAAATACATTTTAAAGCCGGATGCATCTTTCGTTAAAGAATACAAAGATATTTTAAAAACGATTACACTTGCACCCGAAACCGATACTGAAGATTTTAAGGCAATTCGTGAAATCTGTGCTGACACTTCGGTTGTTGTTTCAATGGGACATACATCCGCTGATTATGAAACAGCTATGAAAAGTATAGATGCGGGTGTTAAGCATACAACACATCTCTTCAACGCAATGACTCCTCTTGTTCATCGTGCTCCCGGTGTTGTTGGTGCGGCACTTAACGGAGACGTGAGCGTTGAGCTTATTGTTGACACATTCCATGTTGATAAGGCTTTTTACAATATGTTATGGAAGCTTAAAGGCAGAAAGCTCTGCTTTATCACAGACTGTCTTCCTGCAGGTGGCTTGCCTGAAGGAGAATACACATTAGGCGGTCAGAAAATTATTTATAAGGGTATTGTCTGCAGACTTGAAGACGGAACAGTTGCAGGAAGCGTATTACATCTTAACAAAGGTGTGTGGAATGTTTATACCAACTCGGAAATTCCGCTTTACGAATGTGTAAATTGTGCATCACTCAACCCGGCTTCAGTAATCGGTATAGATAAGACAAAGGGTTCGCTGGAAATCGGTAAGGATGCTGATATTATTATCACAGATAATGAATTTGAAATAACAAAAACTATTATAGCAGGAGAGGTAAAGTATGAATCTTAAAGTAAAAGCAAAGCTTGACCCGAAATTTGAGCCATTATCAGTTGTTGTTCGTGAAATGCGTGAAGCAACAAAGGAAGACGGTCAGGATGTTATTATTTCGATTGAAAGAAATAAGGTACAGATAAACACATATAAAACAAGGATTTATCCTGACTGTACAGGTCACGATGAGGAAAATTTCCGTTTTATTGAAAGAATAGTAAAGTCACTTTTATGGGTTGCAGGCGGCTATAAGGTTTTTATTGCCGGAAGTGAAGTCGTGGGCAATAAAATCAAGGAAGCTTATACTCCTGACGGAATCCGTGCATTTGATGAGGATTACATGGCCGGAGTTTATGAAAAACCGTTTGAAGTTGTAGTCTGTTCATTGGAAGAAGCTCCTGATGATAACTACATTGCCTCCCCTATTGGCAGACATCTTGATGGTTGTCGTATAGGATTTGATGCAGGCGGAAGTGACAGAAAAGTCAGCGCTGTTATTGACGGTGAGAGTGTTTATTCTGAGGAAGTTGTTTGGTTCCCTAAGCTTAATTCTGATCCTGAATATCATTATCAGGGAATACTTGAAGCTATGAAAACTGCGGCATCAAAAATGCCGAGAGTTGATGCTATCGGTGTGTCATCAGCAGGTATTTATATTGATAACAGAACAATGTCTGCATCTCTTTTCCTTAAAGTGAACAAAGAGGATTTTGATAAAAGAGTCAAAAATATTTATCTCGATGTTGCAAAGGAAATCGGTGAGGATATTCCTGTTATAGTTGCAAACGACGGTGATGTAACTGCTCTTGCAGGTGCTATGGACCTTAATGATGATTCAGTTTTAGGTATTGCTATGGGTACAAGTGAAGCCGGCGGTTATATTGACAAACAGGGAAATATTACAGGCTGGCTCAATGAGCTTGCATTTGTACCTGTTGATTTCAATACTGATGCTATGATTGATGAATGGTCAGGCGACTATGGCTGCGGTGTTAAATATTTCTCACAGGACGGTGTGATTAAGCTTGCACCTTATGCAGGAATAGACCTTGATGATAGCCTTTCCCCTGCTGAAAAACTCAAGGTTGTGCAATCACTCATGGAAAATGGTGACCAAAACGCAGCTGATATTTATGAAACAATCGGCGTATATTTTGGTTATGCAATCGCTTATTACACAGAGTTCTATGATATCAAGCACGTGCTTATTATGGGTAGAGTAACCTCAGGTCAGGGCGGACAGCTTATTCTTTCAAAGGCTCAGGAGGTTCTTGATGTTGAATTCCCTGAAATTGCAAAGAAAATTAAGCTTCACATTCCTGATGAAAAATCTCGCAGAGTCGGTCAATCAGTTGCTGCAGCAAGCTTACCGGAAATCAAGTAATTGAATGGATGTTAAAGGAGAATGTTCATGTTAAAAATTGTTCGTTATATTACTGCTCTTGTTATGGTGGCATTTAATCTTTTTAACTTCCTTTTCAATGATTATGCCTACCCTGCGTTATCAAGAAAAGATGCTTATCTTTTCGTTTACTTCACAGGTAACTCTGTCGAAGAGCAGAGAATCAGTATGGCAATAAGCTCTGACGGTTACAAATTCCGGGCACTCAATGATAATGAGCCGATTATCGATCAGCAGTTGGGTACAGAATGTTGTCGTGATCCTTACATACTTAAAGGTCAGGATGGATGTTATTATATTATTGCAACTGATATGGATGCAAATCTCGGTTGGACATCAAACCACGCTCTCGTTACATGGAAATCAGAGGACCTTATTAACTGGACTGATGAAACAATAATTGACATCCGTGAGCTTGGCGGCGAATTTGCAAACACAACTCGTGCTTGGGCACCACAGGCAATCTGGGACCCTGAAGTTGAAATGTACATGGTATATTGGGCACATTCAACTGTTGAAAACGATATTGCAGGTCACTATTATGCATACACAAAGGACTTCAAGACATTTGAAACCGAACCAAAGCCACTTTATGGCAGATGGGATGAAGGTATTCAGTGCATTGATGCAGATATTGTTTACAATGAAGACAACGGATATTACTATCTCTATTTCAAATATGACGAAACACAGAAAATAGCTTTCGTTAAGTCAAAGAGTCTTACAGGACCTTATGACACAGAGCCTGTAATCGTTTCTCTTGGTTATTGGGGTGTTGAAGGTAGTACAATGTACAACATCAATGGTACTAATAAATGGGTTATGATTATGGACGAATATGGCACAGGTCATTTCTATACACAGCAGACAAGTGACTTTGAAAACTTCAAGAATGTTAATCGTGACATCACTGCTATGGACCACTTAAAACCAAGACATGGTTCAGTTGTTACAATCACAGCAAAGGAATACAAAGCACTCAAAAATGAATTTGGTGTTCAGGAAATTCCTGATAACCCAACAATTAAATAAACATAAAAAATTAAGGAACGATTTAGACATCGTTCCTTTTTCTTTGCAATATTCATTTGCATTCTGACAAATCGGAGTTTGTCGGTATGAGTGTAGAGTGCAAAGTGCAGAACGCAGAACGCCTCCCTCTGACGAGGTGCGGGTCTCCAGTGGAGACCTTTGAGCGAAAGCTCAAAAGCACCGACCGAACCGGCAGGTGAGAATTAGGTGGCATTTTCGCAAGAAAATGACGGAGGGAGAGATAAGAATTAACGTTTTTACTACCCCTCAGTCAACTTCGTTGACAGCTCCCCTGACAAGGGGAGCCAAGAAAATATGCAATCAAACATCCCGACAAATTATTATTTATCAAAAGCAATTATTTTCTATTATTTTAAATATTCCAATATACTTTCTTTTGTTCCTATGATTTTACCTTGTGCATAGGTATCTCTTCCCCCACCTTTACCGTTAAAGGCTTTGTTGAGATTCTGTACTTCCTCACGGACATTGTTCTCTTTACTTGAAACAACATAGATGTAATTGTTTTCGTCTGTATTAGAAAAAAGGTAACAATATTCAAATTCATCAATTAAGGTATTTGAGCAGTTTCTCAATTCGTCATAAGATACACCGTCAATGAACACACAAACATTGTTTCCATTTATGTGCTTTTCCATTTTTAGGGTCGCCAAATCTGCCATAAGCTTTTTGTTTTCTGCTCGGGCATTTGACAATTCATTCTGTATTTTTTCAACTGCATCTGCAATTTCAAATCGTTTTGCAGAAAGCATATTCATAATTGACTTGTTTGTGGTATGAAGGTTTCTGTAATCATTAAGTGCTAACAAACCACAAATCATTTCAATTCTTGTACCCTTTTTATATGGAATAAAAGACAGAATTTTAATAATTCCGATTTCACCTGTTTTTGCAACATGAGGTGCACAACAAGCACAAAGGTCATAGTCCTCAATCTCGATAAGACGTACACCCTCAGTAATATCAAGCTTACTGCGATAATCGTAATCAGGCAATTCCTCTGCCGTTGGATAAATTGCTTTTACTGATTTGTTATCATAAATTGCCTTATTCGATGTGAGTTCTACTGTCTTTATATTTTCTTCAGTCAATGGACCGTCAACATCAAGAGTGATGAGAGCATCATTCATATGGAAACCCACATTGTTGTATCCGAAAAGACTGTGAATAACACCGGAAACAATATGCTCACCTGTGTGATTCTGCATTCTTGAAAATCTTGTATCCCAGTCAAGGACACAGTTTACTTCTTCATTTTCTTTAAAAGATTTGTTTACTTTATGATAAATGATTTCATCTTTAATTTGCACATCAAGGACATCTGCATCACCTATCTTACCTTTGTCAGCATCCTGTCCACCACCCTCAGGAAAAAAGGCTGTTTTGTTAAGGACAACAAAATACGCACCATCTTTTTCCTCGCAGGAAACAACAGTTGCAGTAAATTCCTTAATGTATGAATCTTTTTCGTATAATTTGATTGTAGGCATAGTAACACCTCATATAAATAAAGTATAACGGCGGGGTCAAGACCCCGCCCTACCGTTGTAATACAATTTAATTACGCTTTATCTTTTGAACCGAAGAGTTCAATCTTCTCACGAACAGTTTCTTTGATTGCTTCACAACCAGGAGCTAAAAGCTTTCTTGGGTCAAAGCCCTTGCCCTGAAGATCCTTACCTTCTTCAATGTACTTTCTTGTTGCTTCCTGGAATGCAAGCTGACATTCTGTATTTACGTTGATTTTTGAAACACCAAGAGAAATAGCCTTCTTAATCATATCAGCAGGAATACCTGTACCACCGTGAAGAACGAGAGGCATTGCACCTGTTTTTTCCTGAACAGCTGCAAGAGTTTCAAATGAAAGACCTGCCCAGTTTTCAGGATATTTACCGTGAATATTACCGATACCTGCAGCAAGCATTGTAACACCAAGGTCAGCAATCATCTTGCATTCGTCAGGGTCAGCACATTCGCCAGCACCAACAACACCGTCTTCTTCGCCGCCGATTGAACCAACCTCAGCTTCGATTGAAAGACCTTTTTCTTCACAAATTGCAACTAATTCTTTTGTCTTTTCGATATTTTCATCAATTGGATAGTGAGAACCGTCGAACATAATTGAGCTAAAGCCTGCTTCGATACAAGCCTTTGCTCCCTCATATGAACCGTGGTCAAGGTGAAGAGCAACAGGAACTGTGATGTTAAGTGCTTCAAGCATACCTTCAACCATACCTACAACTGTTTTATAGCCACACATATATTTACCTGCACCCTCAGATACACCAAGGATAACAGGAGAATTCATCTCTTGTGCTGTGAGAAGAATTGACTTAGTCCACTCAAGATTATTGATATTGAACTGACCTACTGCGTAATGACCTGCTTTTGCTTTTGTAAGCATTTCTTTTGCATTTACTAATGGCATAATTTAATACACTCCTATAAATTTTTATCGCAATTATTATATATCACACTCAATGAAATGTCAACAAATTAACAAAATAAACCGAACAGAATAATATAAGTTGGGGAGAATAATCCAAAACTTACGTATGAGGTGATATGTGTGGAAAAATATTTTTCAAGTACCATTTGCAGTAACGGTTACTGCACCTGCTTT
>JAFTUP010000202.1 GCA_017466205.1 Clostridia bacterium | reverse complement strand
CTGAACTCTGTCAATCAACTTTTGTAGTACCGACAGGGTTTAAACTTATAAAAATAGCCAAGGATATATCCCTCGGTGAGCGAGCACGGGAAATGCTCACCTTCGGGATATATACCTTGGCACAAATCAGATTGCTTTCAAAAATCTGCTATTCTATTTTTCACAAAAACAATCATACGGGGCTGAATCATCAAATACAAATCCCTTTTTCTTCCACTGAGGTATCTCATTAATGTGAGAAAAAGCCTGTTTTATATCGCTTGTGTAACCGTTATGAGATGTAAATAAATACTCAATATCTTTATCCTCACAGAAAGATTGCAAGGTATTCAGTGACTCAATATTCATTTTACTGCTGTAATTGAATATATCAAAGAAGCAGTAACCGCCTACAGAATTGATTGCAAGGGAATCTCCGGTAAAAAGATATTTATCATCTATCAGATACGCCATATGTCCCAATGTATGTCCGGAAACCAAAATGGCCTGAATTTTTATCTCATTGATATATACTGTTTCACGGTCTTTTAATAGTCTGTAGCCGCTTTTGAATACAACAGAGTTTTTTACCTTGAATGGTCCGATTTTTTTACGGGTGTATATGTTGGTCAGGTAGTTCTCTTCTATCTCACCAAGATATATCTGTGCATTCTGCATTTTGCAGGTGCTGTTTACATCCAATCCGCCGCCGTGGTCAGGGTCAACATGGGTCATAAATACCGCTTCGATTTTGTCAGCGTCAATCCCTAACTGCTTTACACCCTCGAAGAAACCGCCATGATTTTTATATCCTGCATCAATGGCTATAACCGTGCCGTTTTTCTCGTAGAAAAAAATATTCACATCATATTCTCTTACGCAGCTGATCCTGTCCGTCAGATGCCCTGTTTCACTCGGGTGCAGAGCTCCTTTACCTCTGTACATTCTTGGCACAATATGTACTGCAAAATAGTCAATAAGACTCATAAGCCAATAACCTCCTTTTCTAAGACTATTTTATCAGTTCATGAGCCTTTTTTCTTTCAAAAATCTGTCAACTTTTCAGAACCTCACGAATAGATACTCCCGTAAGCTTTTTGCAGGTGTATGCAAGATGAGCAGAGCTTGAGAACCCGGCCTCATAGGCGGCGTGGATTATCTTTTCTCCTGACATTATATATTTATACGCACGTTCCATTTTACGGATTACCAGATAGCTTTTCAACGAAATGCCCATTTCGCTCTTGAATAGATGCGTCAGTCGGGTTTCCGAAAGGCAGACCATCTGAGCGATTTCATTTATCTTATAATTGAGCCATTCTCCCGAGATAATGTGCTCATTCACTTCTTCCACTCTCGAATCTTTTCTGCTATCTTCGTCGGGCTTGATTCCAATAGTCAGAAGAAGCTCCCGTACAAGCGTGATGATATCATCGTCAGACAGATCATATAGGTCATGGGGGAAGGATACACTACTGTCGCAGTTGGCAAAAAATTGACCACTACCGAAAAATGTGCTTTTCATCTGCTCAGCAATGGAGCTTGTAGGATCAATGAGCAAAAACAGCTCGCATCCATTACCTGACCCTGCGATGTGCTTTATATTTGAATCGAGAACAATAGTCTTTCCTGAACATCGTTTACCATTCGCAGTAATAACGCAGCCGTTGCTACCGTAAAATAGATGCAGCATGGGATGACGGTGCATATCTGCCTTTGGGAATGAGGGTAGAATTATAATATAAGAATCTTGAAATAATATACGACTCATATGCACCTCCTGCTTGCATAAATCAATGCGTAAAATTCGAATTTTCTTCTCAATCTCTACATAGCTACTGCTACGCACAAACCCTTTATACAAGTCCATCCAGCAGCATTTTCGCATGTCTAAGCACCGGAATCTCTCTATTCGCAATCAGCCTTCCTAATCTAGTGTTCGCACATTTCTCATACTCAGCTATTGCTTCTTCATAAGCAAGCTTTAATGTGGACAAATGAAAGCATTCAATTTCGTCCTGAGTCATGTTCTTTTCTCCAAAGCTGACTGCTTTGCAGAGAAAATAATTATTGATATTATGTCTGTGAATCAGGTTATAGTAATCATCAACCACACCGATTTCACAGATCATCTCAGCATCCACACCCAGTTCTTCTTTTAGTTCTCGCAAAATAGCCGAATGTAATTCCTCGCCAACCTCTACACCACCACCTGAGGTTTCTATCAGGGTTGCTTTTCCAAAATCATCATCTCGTTCTACGCGAACGAAATAGAAGTAGCCAAAGTCGTCAAAAACAATTGCCCTCGCAATTTGTCTGTCATGGTCTGTAAACTCAAAAGGCCATTCATTATCCTCAAAATGGATTTTAATTTTCTGATGATTTTCCACTATAGTCACCTCCACATTTACATGCAAATAGAGATTTGCCATATTATTTAAGCCAAGGAAAAATCTGATAAAATTCCCTTGGCTATACTTTAAATAAACAGGCACGCATCTCCAAACGAGAAGAACCTGTATCTTTCTTTAACTGCAACCTCATATGCGTTAAGAGTATTCTCACGTCCGCAAAGTGCGGAAACAAGCATGATAAGTGTGGATTCAGGCAGATGAAAGTTTGTAATAAGTCCATCAAGTACCTTGAACTTATAGCCCGGATAAATAAAGATTGAGGTATCTCCTTCACCGGCACAAACTCTTCCGTCCTCGGTTGCGCATGACTCTACTGTTCTTGTGCTGGTTGTTCCAACACAGATTACACGTCCGCCTGCCGCCTTGGTTTCATTTATCAGGTCCGCATCTTCTTTACGCATCCGGTAATGCTCGGTATGCATGTGATGATTTAAAACATTCTCTTCCTTTACAGGTCTGAAGGTTCCGAGACCGACATGAAGAGTTACATGTGCAATCTTTACACCTTTTTCCTTAACCTTTTCAAGAAGCTCATTAGTAAAGTGAAGTCCTGCTGTCGGTGCTGCTGCACTTCCGTCATACTTTGCATAAACAGTCTGATATCTGTTCTTATCCTGAAGCTCGTGAGTAATGTATGGTGGTAAAGGCATGGTTCCGAGCTCGTCAAGAACCTCTTCGAATATACCGTCATAGTGAAACTTCACAAGACGGTTACCTTCTTCAACCACCTCCAGAATTTCAGCAACAAGCTTACCATCACCGAAGCTGATTTTCATTCCCGGTCTGGCTTTTTTCCCGGGTTTTACAAGGGTTTCCCAAAGGTCTTCGCCCACTCTTTTAAGAAGCAGAAGCTCAACCTTGGCACCACGCTGTGCGGTAACGTTATGAGAATCTTCTTCCTCTGTTATTTCAGTCGAAGCTACTGCCTTTTTAGAAACCTGTAGCTCATTTATCTTCTCCCCGATTATTCTCGCAGGGATAACCTTAGTATCATTGATTACCAGACAGTCACCCTCACGCAAATAATCAAGAATATCCGAAAAGACTTTATGCTTAATTTCACCTGTTACCTTGTCCATTACAAGCAGTCTTGAGGATGCTCTGTCCACAAGCGGGTCCTGAGCGATAAGTTCTTCCGGCAGGTCAAAGTAAAAGTCTGACTTTAAAAGCTGTTCCATTATTTAGTAGCTCCGTAAATTGCGAAATATTCTTCAAGAGCCTTCTTGATATCACCATTGATAACAACCTTGCCCTGTACTTCTTTGTTGTAGAGATATTCTGTAACTTCTTCCATGTTTACGATGGCTGCTGTATCAAAGCCATAAAGGTCCTTAATTTCATCGAGTGCGCACTTCTCGCCCTTACCCTTTTCCATACGGTTAAGAGAAACGATGAGACCCTTCACTTCAATGTTTGCCTGAGAAGTGATAATTGGGAAGGTTTCCTCGATGGACTTACCGGAAGTTGTAACATCCTCGATAATTACTACCTTATCTCCGTCCTTTAACTTGCTTCCAAGAAGACCACCCTTATCTGCACCATGGTCCTTTTCTTCCTTACGGTTAGAGCAGTATCTGATTTCCTTTCCATAGAGCTTTGAGTAAGCCATAACTGTAGCTACACTCAAAGGAATACCCTTGTATGCAGGTCCGAAAAGCACATCCAAGTCATCACCGTAATTATCATGAATTGCCTTTGCATAGTACTCACCAAGCTTTGCAAGCTGATAGCCTGTTACATACTCACCTGCGTTCATAAAGAAAGGTGACTTTCTTCCGCTCTTAAGTGTGAACTCACCAAATTTGAGAACTCCACACTCTACCATAAATTCAATAAACTCCTGCTTATATGCTTCCATTTTGTTTTCCTCCGTCTGTCAGATTATTTTTATTATATTTAATTAGATTTTCGCATTTAGATATCGTTTACCTAAAACACATGTCTGTATCTAACGATTTACCACACCAATCAGCTCGTTGATGTCTGCAACATTATATTTTTCAAGGTAACCCTGAATACCATCTACAATTTCCATTGTAACTTGTGGGTTGTGGAAATTAGCTGTGCCAACGCTTACAAGAGTTGCACCTGCCATTATGAACTCAAGTGCATCCTCATAGTTTACGATACCACCCATACCGATGATTGGGATTTTAACTGCATTAGCAACCTGATTAACCATTCTTACAGCTACCGGCTTAATACATGGTCCGCTAAGACCACCTGTTTTATTTGCAAGTGCATAGGTTCTGCGGTGAATATCAATCTTCATGCCCGTAAGAGTGTTGATAAGTGAAACACCATCCGCACCACCTGCTTCGGCTGCCTTAGCAGTTTCAGTAATATCAGTCACATTAGGACTAAGTTTCATAACAACCGGCTGTCTTGCAACCTTCTTGATTGCCGCTGTGATGTCCTCAACCATTGCCGGGTTCTGACCAAAAGCAATACCGCCCTCCTTTACGTTTGGACAGCTGATATTAATCTCAAGCAAATCGGCTTTAGTATCCGCAAGTCTCTTTACACACTCTACATAGTCTTCCTTACTCTTACCGCAAACATTTACTACAATATTTGTATCGTACTTTTCAAGGTAAGGTAAATCTCTTGATGCAAAAACATCTATTCCTGGATTCTGAAGACCAATTGCATTTATCATGCCGCCATAAGTTTCAGCAATTCTAGGTGTTGGATTTCCCGGCCAAGGCACTATTGCAACACCCTTTGTCACAACACCGCCAAGCTTATTTAAATCCACAAATTCGCTGTATTCGATTCCGGAACCAAAGGTACCGGATGCAGTCATTACCGGATTCTTAAAGGTAAGACCTGCAAATTTAACACTCATATTACTCATACTATCTTACCTCCTTATAATTCAATATCGCCCGCATTAAATACCGGACCGTCCTTACAAATACGTTTATTATGTACATGACTGTGATGGTCAACTTCCTTAGACTTACATACACATGCAAGACATGCTCCAATTCCGCAAGCCATTCTTTCTTCAAGAGAAATCTGAAGAGCAATATTGTTTTCCTCAGCATAAGTCTTAAGCCCGCGAAGCATAGGTGTAGGTCCACACGCACAAATCACATCTGCCTTTACACCATATAAATTAATTGCATCAATAACATTTCCTTTAATACCAATGCTGCCGTCATCAGATGCATAATATACATTAGCAACCTCCTTGAATTCATCATCAAGGAAAGTATCTTTGTTTCTATATCCTAAGACAACATTAATTACCGCATCAGGATAAGTCTTTTTGTACTCTTTGGCAAGTCCAAGCATAGGAGGAATACCGATTCCACCACCTACCAGCATAAGTGTTGCAGCATCACCGGAATAATTGCAGGCACATCCGGCATCTTCTGAACATTCCTTACCGCTTGCAGCCAACGCTCCCACGCAGTAACCATTTCCGAGAGGTCCTAAAACATCAATTGTTTCACCTGCCTTATAGCCTGAAAACTGTCTGGTACCCTCACCTGAAACTCTATATACAACTCTGACGAGTCCATTTTCTTTGTTATAATCACATATACTGATAGGTCTTGGTAATAATTTTGAAGCATCCCTAGTATACATTGATATAAATTGTCCCGGTTTTGCATCACCGGCAATCTCCGGAGCCTCAAGCCACATACTGTAGATACCATCGGATATTGCAATATTCTCCTTGATTATCACAGACTTCTTAGCTCTGTCTGACATAAGCCACCTCCATATGTTCAATATTTCTATTTGCCCATAATTAGACATTATAAAAAATTATACCTCATAATTGAATTAATTACAACTGTCACAATTCGAGGATTTTATACTTTTTTCAACTTTTATTTTTATTAATACGTTGCATATATTTGAAATTTGTACTATAATTAACTATGTATGTGGTTTTGAAAACTATGTGACCGCATTTTTAAAACAGGAGGAATAAATTTGAGTAACAAACATTTCTTAGGTATCGATATCGGTTCAACAACCGTTAAAATAGCCATTATAGATGAAGATAAAAATATTCTTTTTTCAGATTATGAAAGACATTTTGCCAACATCCAATCCACACTTGCAGGACTTTTAAGCAAGGCAATGGATAAAATCGGCGACATGGACGTATCTGCAGTTATTACCGGGTCCGGCGGTTTAACTATTGCCAAACATCTTGGTGTCAGCTTTACTCAGGAAGTGGTTGCGGTATCTACCGCCCTTACTTACTACGCTCCTCAGACGGATGTCGCTATCGAACTTGGTGGTGAAGATGCTAAAATCATCTACTTTACTAATGGAATTGACCAGCGAATGAATGGTATCTGTGCCGGTGGTACAGGCTCTTTCATTGACCAGATGGCAAGTCTTTTAAAAACTGACGCTTCCGGTCTTAATGAATATGCAAAGTCCTATCAGGCAATTTACCCTATTGCAGCTCGTTGTGGTGTATTTGCAAAGACTGACATTCAGCCTCTTATCAATGAAGGTGCAACAAAGCCTGACCTTTCCGCGTCAATTTTCCAGGCAGTAGTTAATCAGACCATAAGCGGACTTGCATGCGGTAAACCAATCAGGGGACATGTTGCCTTCCTTGGAGGTCCTCTCCACTTTTTGACTGAGCTTAAGTCTGCATTTATCAGAACTCTTAATCTGGATGACGAACATATTATCGACCCTGATAATTCCCATCTTTTTGCAGCCATAGGTTCTGCCATGACAAGTGACGGCGAAGAAAGTTTCCTGCTTTCTCATATGCATAAAAGACTTGATGAAGGTATTCATATGGAATTTGAAGTTCATCGTATGGAACCTCTTTTCAAAAATGAAGAAGAATATAACGAATTTTCAAAGAGACATAGTGTACACACCGTTACAAAAGGTTCTCTTGAAGACTATGAAGGTGACTGTTTCTTAGGAATTGATGCAGGCTCTACTACCACAAAACTTGCAGTTGTAGGTGAAGACGGTTCTCTTCTGTATTCTTTCTATTCAAATAATAACGGTAGTCTTTTAAAGACCACCATTAAAGCTATAAAAGAAATATATTCAAAGCTTCCTGACAGTGCAAGAATTGTACGCTCCTGTTCAACAGGTTACGGTGAAGCTTTGGTTAAAGCTGCCCTTATGCTTGATGAAGGCGAAGTTGAAACCGTGGCACACTACTATGCCGCTGCTTTCTTCGATCCAACTGTTGACTGTATTCTTGACATAGGCGGTCAGGACATGAAATGTATTAAGATTAAGAACGGTACTGTTGACAGCGTGCAGCTTAACGAAGCATGTTCCTCAGGTTGCGGCTCTTTCATCGAAACATTTGCTAAGAGTCTTGATTTCGAGGTTGCCGACTTTGCTAAAATAGCATTATTTGCAAAGAACCCTATTGACCTTGGCACTCGCTGTACAGTATTTATGAACTCCAAGGTTAAACAGGCCCAGAAAGAAGGCGCTACTGTTGCCGATATTTCTGCAGGTCTTGCTTATTCGGTTATTAAAAATGCCCTTTATAAGGTTATAAAAGTTGCTGATGCTTCCGAACTTGGTAAGCGTGTAGTCGTTCAGGGTGGTACATTCTACAATGACGCGGTATTAAGAAGTTTTGAAAAAATTGCAGGTTGTGAAGCTGTAAGACCTGACATTGCCGGTATCATGGGGGCTTTTGGTGCTGCGCTTATTGCACGTGCCCACTACGAAGGTACCGAATCAACCATGCTCCCATTCGAAGATATCAGGGACCTTAAATTTGAAACTTCCATGAACCGTTGTAAGGGTTGTACAAACGCATGTCTCCTTACAATAAATAAGTTTTCCGGCGGTAGACAGTTCGTGTCCGGAAACCGTTGTGAGCGAGGTCTCGGACTTGAAAAGAACAAGGAGAATATTCCTAATCTTTTCGATTATAAGCTTAAGAGAACCTTTAATTACTATAAACCGTTACAGATTACCGAGGCAAAGCGCGGCAAGGTAGGTATTCCTCGTGTACTTAATATGTACGAGAACTATCCT
>JAFTUP010000201.1 GCA_017466205.1 Clostridia bacterium | reverse complement strand
GGTAACGTTGGCAAAGGTCTTATCGGTCGTGATGCTTTCCAGGAGGTTTACATCACAGGTATCACAATGCCTATTACAAAGCATAACTTTATGGTTCAGAATGTCAATGAACTTGCTGATACAATCCGTGAAGCATTCCGTATTGCAAATACAGGTAGAAAAGGTCCTGTTCTTATCGATATTACAAAGGATGTTACTGCAGCAGTTACTGACTTTGAAAGAAAAGAAAAAATCGTAATTAAAGACGATACAGTTGTTGATATTGATGAGCTTAAGAAAATTGCTGATATTATAAATAAAGCTAAAAAGCCTGTTGTAATGTTCGGTGGTGGTGTAGTTTCATCAAATGCTTCTGAATTGGCTTTAGAGCTTGTTGAAAAGGCAAATATTCCATCTTGTCATACTCTTATGGCTGCAGGCGTTATAGGCTACAATAACCCACTTAACCTTGGTCTTTTAGGTATGCACGGTGGTTATGTTACAAATAAGGCAGTTGACGATGCTGATGTGCTTATCGCAGTTGGTACTCGTTTCTCTGACCGAGTAGCACTTGATACAAATGATTTTGCAAAGAAAGCAACTATTATTCAGATTGATATTGACCTTAGTGAAATCAATAAAAACGTCGCTGTTGACCATTATGTAATCGGTGATGTTAAAAAGGTTCTTGAAGCTCTTTTACCGCTCGTTGAAAAACAGGAAAGAATTGAATGGATTAAAATGCTTGAGGTTTATAAGGATGTTGACTATAAACCTGTTGACGATGATTCACAGATTTTACCTCATCAGTTAATCGGTGCAATCTGCGATATGGCAGGGGAGGACACAGTAGTTGTAACTGACGTTGGTCAGCATCAGATGTGGGCTGCACAGTATGTTCACCACGTTAATCCAAGAGGCTTCCTTACAAGTGGTGGTCTTGGTACAATGGGTTACGGTTACGGTGCTGCAATCGGTGCAAAGGCTGCTCTTGGTGACAGCAAAAAGGTTATTCATATTACAGGTGACGGTTCGTTCCACATGAATCTTAACGAAGCTTGTACAGCAGTAAGCTATAATCTTCCTGTTATTACAGTTATTATGAATAATACAGTTCTTGGTATGGTTCGTCAGTGGCAGCGTTGCTTCTATGGTAAGCGTTTTTCAGAAACTGACCCACATCGTAAAACAAACTTTGTGAAACTTGCAGAAGGCTTTGGTGCAAAGGGTTACTATGCAGAAACAATCGCACAGTTTAAAGATGCATTCGCAGAAGCACTTAAACAGAACGGTCCTGTATGGATTGAATGTGCAATTGATAAGGACGAAAGAGTATTACCAATGATTCCGGCAGGTAAGACTGTTAATGATATTATGATGGGCGACTGTAAAACTTGCCCACTTCAATGTGAAAACAAAAAATAAAAACCAAATAATATATGGTAGGGCGGGGTCTTGACCCCGCCGATTTTTATGCCTTCCCCTTGAGGGGAAGGTGTCACAAAGTGACGGATGAGGTGGAAAAAGTGAATTGATATTTTAATTAACGGTTGCTATCGCAACCTACACCTCATCACCGTCTTGCGACGGAGCTTCTCCTCAAGGAGAAGCCATTCATAGTGTCATTCTAAGCGTAAACGAAGAATCTCATTATTTTTATTGATTTTTTTATAAATGCGTGGTAAACTAATTTTGCCAAACAAAATTTCATAATATTTGTTTCACTAACGGGCAAAGTATTTTTATCTTTTTAGGTAAAAATGCAGATGCTCTATTTTGCATACTTTGCTCAGGTGAGAATGTGAAATTTTGTTTGGCGACAGTTGGAGCTATGTGTTTTTCGGTGCGTTGGCTTCGGCTGACGCATTTTTTATTTTATGGATAAATGAGGAGTGAGCAATTTT
>JAFTUP010000200.1 GCA_017466205.1 Clostridia bacterium | reverse complement strand
CGGATATAAATTACCTGATGCACTTGAAAATGAAATTGAAGAAATCATCCTTGATAATGCCCACGAAATTCCAACACCGCTTGGTGGTGAAGTTGGTCGTGTGACAAGGTCGGAAAATGCAGTTGCTGACTATATTGAACATCTTTTGTCAGCGACAAATATGAGTTTTAAGGGATATAAAATTGCACTTGACTGTGCTAATGGTTCATCAAGTGTTTCAGCAGAAGAAGTGTTTACTCGTCTTGGTGCAGAGGTTATTGTTATAAATGCAGAGCCAAACGGTGTTAATATAAACAAAGATTGCGGTTCAACTCACCTTGAGCAATTACAGAAATGTGTAGTTGAAAACAACTGTGATTTAGGATTTGCATTTGACGGTGATGCCGACAGAATGCTGGCAGTTGACCATACGGGTGCAGTTGTTGACGGTGATAAATGTATTGCAGTTTGTGCAAAGCAGATGAAACAGCTTGGTAAGCTTAAAAAGGATACTGCTGTTGTTACTGTTATGAGTAATATGGGATTTTTCAAATTCTGTGAAGAAAACGGAATTAAATGTGAAAAGACCAAGGTCGGTGACCGTTATGTGCTTGAAAATATGCACGCAAACGGATACAGCATCGGCGGTGAACAGTCAGGACATATTATATTCTTACAGTATGCAACAACAGGTGACGGACAGCTTTCAGCTATTCAATTACTTGCAGTTGTAAAAGATACAAGAAAAACACTTAAGGAATTAGCTGACGAAATGGAAGTTTATCCGCAGGTGCTTATAAATGTCCGAGTTTCAAATTTTGGTAAAGCACAGTTTCCAAAAGATAAAGAAGTGCAGAATGCAATCAAACAGGTAGAGGAAGAATTAGGAAATGACGGAAGAATTCTTGTTCGTCTTTCAGGTACAGAACCTTTGGTTCGTGTAATGCTTGAGGGTAAAGATTTAGATAAAATCAAGGAATTGGGCGAAAGTGTCGCTCAGGTTGTCAGAGAAAGGTTAGTATAAAATGCGAGTTGCCGATAATTGGAAAGATTATGAACTTCTTGACTGCTCATGCGGTGAACGACTTGAACGTTGGGGGAATTTAACTTTAATTCGTCCTGACCCACAGGTTATTTGGAAAACTGAAAAGAAAAATCCGTTGTGGAAAAAAGCAGATGCCGTGTATCACCGTTCACAGTCAGGCGGAGGTCAATGGGAAATCAGAAACAAAATTCCTGATTTCTGGACTATCGGTTATCGTGATTTGACTTTTAATATAAAGACAATGGGCTTTAAGCACACAGGTCTTTTCCCTGAACAGGCTGTGAACTGGGACTTAACTGCTGAAATTATTAAAAATGCAGGTAGGGAAGTAAAAGTCCTTAATCTCTTTGCATATACAGGTGGTGCTACAGTTTCAGCACTTAAAGCGGGTGCATCTGTGTGCCATGTTGATGCATCAAAGGGTATGACTCTTTGGGCAAAGGAAAATGCGGTTTCGTCAGGTGTTGCTGACAAACGAGTGAGATGGATTGTTGACGATTGTATCAAATTTGTTCAGCGTGAAATCCGTCGTGGCAATAAGTACGACATTATCATTATGGACCCACCGTCTTATGGCAGAGGTCCCGGTGGTGAGGTCTGGAAGCTGGAAAATGAAGTTTATGGCTTTGTTGAGCTTTGCAGTCAGGTGTTAAGTGATGACCCACTTATGGTACTTATAAATTCTTATACAACAGGACTTTCACCATCAGTAATGGAGTATATTTTAGGTGCTGTTGTGAAAAAGCGTTTCGGTGGTAAAGTAACAGGTAGTGAAATCGGACTTCGTACCACAGAAAACGGACTTATTTTGCCTTGCGGTGCATCTGCGATTTGGAGTAAATAATGAGTATTATTGAATTTAAAAATGTAACATTCCGTTATGAAAGTGATGATGAGGGAGTTGTTTTAGCCCCTGCTGTCAAGGACTTTTCCTTGACAATAAACGAGGGCGAATTTATGGCAATTCTCGGTCATAACGGTTCGGGAAAAAGTACCCTTGCAAAGCTTGCAAACGGTCTTTTGCTTCCTGAGCAGGGAACAATTCTCGTTGACGGAATGGATACAAAAAATGAAGATGACGATATAAAAATCAAACAGACAGTTGGCGTGGTTTTCCAAAATCCTGACAATCAGATTGTTGCAACAATCGTTGAAGAGGATGTGGCATTCGGCCCTGAAAATCTTGGTGTTGACCCTGCTGAAATACGCAGACGAGTTGACGATTCATTGAAAATCGTGGGTATGTATAAATATAAAAACCACGAACCCCATAAGCTTTCAGGCGGTCAGAAGCAGCGTGTAGCAATAGCAGGAATTATTGCTATGGAACCTCGTTGTATTATTCTTGACGAGCCTACTGCTATGCTTGACCCTGAGGGCAGACGAGATGTAATGAATGCCATAAAACGCTTAAATCGTGAGCTTGGTATCACAGTGGTTTTTATTACTCATT
>JAFTUP010000199.1 GCA_017466205.1 Clostridia bacterium | reverse complement strand
TTTGAAAGAACATATTGACGAGAGTATTTTTAATCTTCAAAAGCTCATAAATGACTTCACAAAAGGGCAAATTATAATGGAAGGTGTTGATACTGCCATTGTGGGATGTCCGAATGTGGGTAAATCAACACTTATGAATTTGCTTTCAGGTACTGAAAAATCAATTGTTACTGAAATTGCAGGTACAACAAGGGATGTTGTTGAGGATACTGTTAATGTTGGCGGAATTACTCTTCGTCTTGCCGATACAGCAGGTGTACGAGAGACAGAAGATGTTGTCGAAAGTATTGGTGTTGACCGAGCAGTAAAAAGATTACAGAACGCTGAGCTTGTTCTTGCGGTTTTTGACGGCAGTCGTGAATTAAATGAAGCTGACCGTAAATTAATTGAACTTTGTAAAGACAAAAAGGTAATAGGTATTGTTAATAAAATTGACTTAGATAAAAATAATCTAAGCAAAGAATTGAGCAAAAATTTTGCTAAGTTAATTTTTATCTCAGCAAAAACAGGCGAAGGCAAAGAGGAGCTTGTCAATGCAATTGAGGAACTTCTGGGAACAGCAGATTTTGATACATCGGCTGCTGCAATTGTCAATGACCGTCAATGCGAGTGTTGTAAAAAGGCGCTTGAAGCCTTAAAGGATGCCGACAATGCGTTAATGCTTGGTATGACAATGGATGCAGTTACAGTTTGCCTTGATTCAGCTATTGAAAATTTAATGGTTTTAACCGGTGAAAAGGCAACTGAATTAGTTGTAAACGAAATTTTTGCACAGTTTTGTGTTGGAAAATAAATCCTATAAAAGCCTCCCTTGTTAAAGGGAGGGGGACCATCGAAGATGGTGGAGGGATTCAAAAATAAATTTCGGGTCGTCAAAACCCCTCAGTCACCTTACGGTGACAGCTCCCTTTCAGGGGAGCCGAGAATTTACGACCCCTACGAAAGAGGTTTTGTAAAATGAGTGGATGTAGTGGAAATTGCAGCAGTTGTTCATCAAACTGTGACAGCAAAAAACAGGATTTGCACATTCCGGGCAATCCGATGAGTGACGTTAAAAAGGTTATTGGTGTTGTAAGCGGTAAGGGTGGCGTTGGTAAGAGCTTTGTCACATCTTCTCTTGCTGTAACAGCACAGACAATGGGCTATCAGACAGCTATTCTTGATGCTGATATTACAGGTCCGTCAATTCCGAAGGCTTTTGGTGTTCACGGAAATCCTGAAGGTACAGCAGAGGGTATGTACCCGTTAGAGTCAAAGCTTGGAACAAGAATTATGAGTGTCAACCTGCTTCTCGAAAAGGAAGACCAGCCTGTTATCTGGCGAGGACCTGTTATTTCAGGTCTTATTCACCAATTCTGGCAGGAGGTTGTATGGGGAGACGTTGACTTTATGTTTGTTGATATGCCTCCGGGAACAGGTGATGTTCCGCTTACAGTCTTCCAGTCACTTCCTGTTGACGGAATAATTATTGTAACAACCCCTCAGGATTTGGTTACACTTATTGTAAAAAAAGCAGTAAATATGGCAAAGATGATGAATGTTCCAATTATTGGTATTGTTGAAAATATGAGTTATTTTGAATGTCCTGATTGTAACAAGAAGCACTATATTTATGGTGAAAGCAAGATTGACGAAGTTGCTGCAGAATTAGGTATTCCTGTACTTGCAAAGCTTCCTATTAATCCTGCAAATGCAGCACTTGTTGATAAAGGTGCAATTGAGCTTAGTGAAGAAAAGCAGTTTTTTGATGTTATCAAAAAGATGGCAGAATAATTAAAGTAGGGCGAGGGGCTTGCTCCCGCCGTGTATATTTCTTATATAAACAACGAAAGAGCAGTTTTCACGAACTGCTCTTTCACTTTATCTTTAATGTTTTTAAATACGTTTTTTGTTCAGGAGTAATACGATAACTTTCAATAGCTTTCTGAATAGCTTTATTGTGAACCCATTTGTTGAATTTTTTCTTTTCAATGTATGGAATGACCATATCCCAATTACAAGCAAGTGCTGTTGCAAGATACCAAGCAATTGCCATATTGATGTAATACTCGTCAGACTTAATGGTTAAAAGTAGGTTTAGATGCTTTTTATCTAAACGCTCGTTCATAAAAAATTTCATAAGCGTTACTACACTAAATCTTACTGTATATGTATGAGAGGAATTTACCCATTCCTGAATTTTATAGTATAATTTTTCGGGTTCTTTTCCTAAAACTTTAGGAGTCATCATATCGCAAGTTGCCCAGTTATCAATATATAGAAGAAAATTATCTAAAGCAAAAATACACTCATCAAAATCTTTAATTTGCTCAATGAGAAAAGCGTGTAAATTGTCTTCTTCATAATATTTGTGAGGTAGAGCTTTTAAAAACTCATCCTTATAATCTGCTTTATTAAATTCTTTTGCAAGTTTTCGCAACACAGGAGTACGAACACCGATAATTCTGTCCTTATTGACGGTAGGTATCAGCTTTGAGTTGAAATCACGATATTTTAAATCCTGATATTCAAACAACCTTGAACGAACCTCTGATTCCTTATTCATATTAATATAAAACCTTTGAAAGAATGAAGCAAGTCCAAAGGGCAATTACAAAAAGTCCCTCTGCAGGAATTGCGAGCTTTGTGTAAGGACATTTCCAGCCCTTGTCAACAAAAAGGAATATTGTTCTTGTAACAAATACCGTTGTAGAGAAGAAAAGTCCGCCAATCATTGAATAATATGGTGTTTTAAGAGCAAGCATAAGGAAAAGCAAAAATCCACCCAAAGCACCTGAAATACCACCGTAATAAACTCGAATTTCTGTTTTACCTGCATTGTCAACAGGCTTGATTGAAAAGCTTTCAGCATTTTTAAGCGGACTTATAATAAATACAATTGCCATACCAAAAAAGTAAAGTACAAGTCCTATTGTTGCAACTGCCGCAGGAATATTTGTCATTAAAATATCTTTCATTGGAATTCTCCTTTATGCTTTAATAGTTTCTTTTACAAGTTTTTTATCAAAAAATGATGTAAAGTTGATGATGAATAAAAGTACATAAGCAACCCACATAGGAAGATTTTCGATAAATGCACTCTTACCCACTGTTACCAGAAGCACAAGCATAAGAGCAAGAATAATAACAAAGATTACAGTTGCAATTATGTATTTCTTATCCTTTTCCATACATTTATGGAATAGAAAAATTATAACACCTGCTGCACCAAAGAATGCGAATATAAGAGCAGATGCCCAATGTCCTAAGCATCTCGGTGTCATAATAAGTTCAAGACCCGCTGAAGGAACATTTATTGTAACAAAAAGTGCAGCACATCCAAGAGATGTTATGATAATTCCTGCTTTGTTATAATAGTTGTTTTTGCGATACATATAGAGAACATTAGTAAAAATTGAAAGTGAAGAAAGCACGCCCCAGATTTTATATTCCAATGGGTATTTAAGTCCCAACATACTTGCAGTTACGTCAGTTAAAATATTGCCGAACTGTTTTGGAAAATCCAAAAATCCATACCATGTGATAAATGCAAATCCTGCAATAAGATTTACAGCACAGAAAATCGTTGTTGCTTTTGAAAGCTTTTCTGCAAATAATATTTTTTTGATAAAAAGTGCATAAACAAATAAAAGAATAGTTGAACCGATTACCCAAAGCCAATAGATAGTTGCATTTGCATACATCGGTCCGTAAAGCATACCGTCAAATTTTGCAATAAATTGGTCAGCAGGTAAAAGCATATCAGCTTCTGTCGGAATTATGTAAGCATATTGGTCCCAGCTCATTACAAAGGACATCCACAATCCGTAAACAACTGCAATAATTGCCCACATAATGGTATAAGTTTTCATCATTTTTTTGTTATCTGTCATATCAATCCCTCCATAACTATAGTCTATCACTAAACAGATAGAAAAGCAATAAAAAAAGGACTACCAAAACGGTAGTCCATAATTTGTTTGGATATAAGTTATTATTCTTCGTCTTCGCAGCAGTCACATTCGCATTCTGTTTCGAATTCGAGTGTTTCACCGCATGCAGGACATTCAGCCTGACCGTCAAGAATGATTTCTTCATCAAAGTAAATCATTTCGCCACAGTTAGGACATTCAACCTCATACATATCCTCATCACAATCGCAGTCGCAATCGTCACAGTCACAATCGCAGTCGTCACATTCATCGTAGAAGATTTCTTCAAGGTCTGCTAAATCTTCGTCAACAGCATCAAGCTGTTCTGTAACGAGAGCCATTTCGTCATCAAGGTCACTTACTGTAAGTGCAAGGTCCTCAAGTACATCGAGAACTGCATTGATAACTTTTGTTTCTTTATCGTCCTTGTCAAAGTCAAGACCTTCAACAAGACCCTTGAGATATGCTACTTTTTCTGTTACTGTCATCATTATAAATCCTCCGTTAAGTATAGTTTAACTTAATCAGCAAAAATTATGCTCTTGACATATACTCGCCTGTACGAGTATCAACGTTAATCATTTCGCCTTCTTCAATGAAGAGAGGAACTTTGATTTCTGCACCTGTTTCAAGAGTAGCAGGTTTTGTAGCGTTAGTTGCTGTGTTGCCTGCAAAACCAGGGTCAGTCTGTGTTACCTGAAGTACAACAAAGTTTGGTGGTTCAACACCGAAAACATTACCCTTATATGAAAGGATTTTACAAATCATATTTTCTTTAACAAACTTAAAGTTGTCGCCAAGGTCTGAAGCATTTACAGGAACCATATCGTATGTTTCCTGATCCATAAAGTAGTAAAGACCGCCATCATTGTAAGAATATTCCATATCTCTTCTTTCAATGACTGCTGTCGGATACTTTTCAGTTGGGTTGAATGTTCTTTCAACAACACCACCTGAAATAACGTTCTTAATTTTTGCTCTTACGAAAGCAGCGCCCTTGCCCGGTTTAACGTGCTGGAATTCAACGATTTGATATACGTTGCCATCCATTTCAAAAGTTACGCCGTTTCTGAAATCACCTGCTGATACCATAGGTAATATACCTCCGTTTTTTTGTTTAATACACTATAAATAATACAATAAAATTAATTGTATTTCAAGTCTTTTTGTAAAATCAAGGAAGAATTATATAACTTTCTGCCTTGCTTGAGGATATTTTTTCGTAAAAATCGAGATTTTCCACAGGAAATTTAATAGTCGGAATGACTTTTACGGTTGAAAAGTTGTTCTGTGCTTTATTGTTAAGAACAATATAAGTGTTTTCGATATATGAGATAAAGTCACTGTTTCCGGGATTTTCAAGAAACGGTGAGCAGATATGTGCGGCAGAGTCGAAAAGTGTTCCTCCCCATTTTTCTGTGTTACCGCCATCGGTACACTCTATCGGACAACCTAAAATAACAGGTCGTCCGTTTGCAGAAGCAACTGCTTTTTCAATAAATTGCATAAGGACAAGATTTCTGTTAAGTGTTGCATCGTCCTTTGTATAAACAGGAACAGCACCTGCCCGTGATTCAGGGAACTGAACAGAGTCAAGATAGATACAGTCCACTCCCAGTTCAGTAACTTCGTTGATTACTGATGTGAGATATTTTACGGATTTGGAATTTGTTGGGTCAAGCCACACTCTACCGCCTGTAATTGCTGAATCGTCAAACCATATTCTTGTTTTTTCTGCATTTTCAAATACATAAGCATTAAGCCTTTGAGGAGCGACAGTGTCTTCAAAGCAATAAATTCTGCCAAGGATTAAAAAGCCTTCAAGCTTTATCCGTTCAATAATTGAAACATCAATTTCAACATAATCTTCGTCATCAGAATATGGCATAAGCGTTGATGAATAGGTTAAAATACCTTTCTGAGTTTTGAAATCAAGCAAAACTGAATTAAATCCGTTTTCTTTTGCGGTATCAAGAAACTCATTAAGCTTGCCGATATCGTCAAGAATATCGTTCTGAAGATATGTTGCACGGACAGTACCGAGATTATCAGCTGTAATTGTTGGAGCTTCTTCAATTACATTGTCATCAAGAGGTCGGGTTGAAAGGTTATAGCAGAATTTCGCAAAAATAAAAATTCCTGCAAAGAGGCAACACAAAAACACGCAAAACAGAGCTGTTCTGATGCGTTCTCTTTTTTTAGCCTTACGGCTTTCGTGGATAGGTCGTTCTCCTCGTCGGGAAGGATATTTTTTTGAAAATCTGTAATATCCCTTGAGATGACGTTGATTGTTGTCGTTTTTTGCCATAATAAAATTCCTTTAAATAAATACTGATGTGCCGGAAATACCTGAAAAAGCCAAGGATAAAATTGCAGTATAAATGAAAATTGCAGGAGTACCCTTGAAGCATTTCGGAATATTTGTGTTGCTGTCAAGTTTTTTAAGACCGCTGTTAATGAGAAGAACAGCAATAACATAAGCAAGACCTGCACCGAGACCCGCACCGATTGATTCAACAATTGAGAAAACTGAACGGTAATTAATGAGAGGTATTGCAAAAATAAGAGTATTAAAGGCAGCTATACCGATTCTGCGTTTTGTTGCAGGCTGAACTTTACCGTAAATATTGACAGCAATCATTATTATAATGTAAATTAGAAGGAGAATACCAACATAAATAAGCGCATGAGTAATCTCGTTAAGATTTTTTACAACAGGGAAAAGGTCAACAAGTACACAGATTGCGGATGTGACAGTTGAAAAAAGTGTTATAAAAACAGCCATCGGGAAAAGCTGTCGCGGTTTTGCACTCATACGAACAGCTTCGCTCAAGCCATAACCACCGTTGAAGATGAGGTTCTGGAACAGCATAACATAAAGTGCTGCAGAAAGAAGCTCTGAAATCACACTCATTCTCCGTCACCTCCGTTATCATCAGACTTGTTTTTGTTCTTGTATTCTTCAAGGTCTGAAAGAATATCTGAAAATTCATCAAGATATGTTCTTCGTTTTTCAGTTTCAGGATTTTCAGTAACAGGAGAGGCGGTTTCAGGAGAAGTATCAACACTGTTTTTACTTTTCTTTGACTTTTTATTTTTTTCAGCTTTTGCTGACTTATCGCCCGGATTGTAGATTTTAATATCCTCTTCAGCAGAATCTCCGTAAGGATTGAAATCATCCTTCATAAGATTTATAAAATTATCCCGGAGAGAACGCCTGATTTCAGATGTGTCAAATGCCTTGTCAGGATTTGATTCGGGAAATTTAACATTTATATAAGCTTTAAGTCCTGCTGCCAGAAATCCCATAAGGATAAGTCCGCCAAAGGGCATTGAAAATGCAGAGAGAGTAACAGGAGTATTAAGGCTGTGACCCCATACAGTACCGTTTGCCAGAAGTTCACGGATAAAGCCAACTATAATTGCAACCACACCGTAGCTCAACGCAGCAGAGGCAGCATCAATAAAGCTTGTTTTAACATCGTTTTTAACTGCCACACGTTCACAATGAAGTGCGATTAGTGAATTAACAGCCATAAGCGGAAGATAAACACCAAAGTTAGCTGATAAATCAGGAAAAATCTTGTTTGTAAGATACATTGTCGGAAAAATAATTGCTACACCAAAAACTGTATAAAGAGCAACTCGCCAGTAACGACGGACATTTTTAAGGAATTTTGAAGCAAGAACCTCGCATACAACAAGTTCAACTGCAGTAACAACCGCAAGGAAAACCGCAAGCTTCAATGATTGAGCAATAGCAACAACAGGACAAAGACCTATTGCTTCAAAAAGCAAAGGATTTTTAATAAGTGCACTGTTACGAATCGTCTTTAAGGTTGAATTTTTATTACTCATCATCGCCACCTCCCATTACAAAAGGTGCTTTTGAGTCTGTAAGTGTATTTTCTTCAGATACCACTGCTTCAAGACTTTCGCTTTCATAGGAAGACTGTTCTTCTGTTTCCTCAGGCTCATCTGTCTGCTCAATTATTTCGCGGATAGTCATATCAGGAATTTCTTCAAGAATTTTTTCAGGAACAACTGACGCTACAGGCTCGATTTCAATATAAGGCTCCTGTGCCTTAATTCTTCGCTTTTCATTGAGTGTAAGAGGAAGATTATCAAAGTAATCTGAAATTGCACAAATAATCAAAAAACTGAAGCAGGTGCTGTCCTCAAGGGGACTTACATATTTTACAAGCATACAGATAATACCGCCGACAAATCCCCAGACAGCTTTTGAAAGCGGTCGTTTCGGAGCAATCGTCGGTGCTGATAAAAAGAAAACTGCACCAAAAAGTAGCATACCTGAAGAAAGCTCCATAACAACTGAGATAGCTATGCCTGTTGAAACTCTTGGGAAAAGTGCAGAAATAATTCCTGCTGATAGAATAAAACAGATTGGTGCGATTGAGTCCTTTGGTCTGCGGATTATAACAAAAATCAACACACCGATAAGTGCCAGAATACAGCCTGTTCCCATAGCTGACGGAACACTTCCCACAAGTGCTTCTGTAACTGCAACAAGATTTTTGCCGATAGAATTGCCGAAAAGGAGCATTTTTCCTAAGGAATCGCCCACATCAGAATAATTATATACCACATCATTCCAGCAGAGTGATGCAAAACATATTGCAGCAGCTGACGGAACAAACGGAGCATTTTCAAGGTTGCCGAATGGTAGTACGCAGACTCCTATAGCAAAGGCTGATGTTAATATTGTCATCCACCAGGGTGATGCTGCAGGTAAAAGTAATGAAACGCTTACAGCGATAATAAAAATTTGCGGAGCTTTTGGCGGGAATTCTGTTTTAAGGAAGTTTTTTGACAATTTTACAAGTAAATAACAGGTCAAAAATGAAAATGTGCAGTTGAACATAGCAGTAAGACCGTGGTTGAAAACAGCCACAGCCAGCGGAACGCACAGCATAAGAATATAATCAAGGGTTACTGAACGTTTTGCTTCATCTATTGAATTTTGAGGGATATTTGTGTCTGTCAAAATATGTTCCTCACTTTTTCCAATATTTATTTATTGCACACAGCCAGTCCCTGTAATATTATGAAATAGAAGACAAAGTACAACAGGGAGAGTAGTAATTATGACATTTGAAGCACTTAATAATAATGTAATGCTTGTTGAACTTTCAGGAGACGAAATGAAAAGCTTTAATATTACATACGCAACGCTGAACAACAATGAAACAACACAAGCGTTATTGAAAAAGCTTTTATACAGAATAGATGCCGAAAAAAGATTTTCAAAGGGTGATAAGGTGCTTGTTGAAGCAATGCCTACGGAAAATGGCGGTTGCTTTTTCATTTTTACATTCACAAGCAAAGAAAAAATCCGTTATAAAATAAAGACCAATAAGGATTTTGTTGTTTTTAAGGCTGATAATATTGATGATTTTCTCGATTTTATAAAGGTTGCGGGAATTTATTATGAAAAAAATATTTCCTGCCAAGCGTTTAAGTTAAAAAATAACTATTTTTTATTTGTTCCTGAAAAAAGTGACAGAATTTGTCAGCTTATGGTGGAATATGGAGAAAAATATGAAAATATCAGCTACGAATGGTTAAATGAATACTGCAAAAATCTTGGTAAGGTTTATTTACAATAATTTTCTTCTGCAATTTTCTTAAAGTTTTCGATTGTGCCTTTACGGTCAGCGCTTGAGAAAATAGCATTACCTGAAACGAAAACATCAGCGCCTGCATTAGCTGCAATAGCGATTGTTTTTTCGTTTATACCACCGTCAACTTCGATTTCGCAGTTAAGACCTCGTTTTTCAATTTCTTTTCTTAATGCAGAAACCTTTGGCATCATATCTTCCATAAAGCTCTGTCCGCCAAAACCGGGCTCAACGGTCATAATAAGCACCATTGAAAGCTTGTCGAGATATGGGAAAATATCCTCAACAGGAGTTTTTGGTTTAACTGTAAGTGATGCTTTGACACCGTTAGCGAGAATTTTGTCGATTGTTTCGTCAATTGGTGAGTCACATTCTGTATGGAAAGTGATAATGTCAGCACCTGCCTTACAGAAATCGTCAATGTATTTAAGTGGCTCGCTGATCATAAGGTGAACATCAAAAGGTACATCAGTAGCTTTACGGATGCATTTTATAAGAGGAGCACCTAATGTGATATTGGGAACAAAGTGACCGTCCATAACGTCAATGTGCATATAATCAGCACCGCAGTTTTCCATATCCTTTAATTCTTCTGCCATTCTTCCGTAGTCACAAGAAAGAATAGATGGTGAAATTTTCATCATAATAACTCCTCCAAAAACATATTATCAAGTTATTTTATCATATTTTGATAGGAAATACAATATTTATGTGTCATTTCGTAGAGGTTGGAAAATTGGAGTTTATCGGGATAATTCGAAATTCGTAATGCGTAATTCGGAATTGTAGGGTCTGCGACGCTGATTTAAAATATAACCAATTGATATCACGGTAGGGCGGGGTCTTGTGTCTCACCTGCCGGTTCGGTCGGTGCTTCTGCTTCGCAGAGGTGTCCACTGGACACCCGCACCCCCCGCCGAAAAGCGACATATCAACCAACGGCGGCGGGGTCAAGACCCCGCCCTACCAATATATATCAAATTGTTTAATCATCCCGACAAATTATAATTTGTCAAGTTATATTGATTTTCCCGGTCATTCTGAGCGTAGCGAAGAATCTCCTCCCAAGGCAACATTTCAACCAACAGAAATTATTCGTCGTTATACTCCTCAGAATGACAACAATGCAGGCATGGAAGCCTGCCACTACGCGTGATTTACTTATTAAATGACAATGGCGAGGTTTTGACCTCGCCATATCGTTGTATTATCAAATTGTTTTTACACTACACCCAAAAATTCTTCAAGGCAGAGGTTTTGTTCTTTCATTTCTGTTGCGACCTCAATACCAACATATCTCCAATGCCATGGCTGATAAATCATACCTGTGATTTCAGTTTTGTCTTCAGGATAACGAAGTACAAAACCATAATTATGAGCATTTGCCACAAGCCACTTATATTCATTGGTTGATGAGAATCCTGCACTTGCGCTGATTACATCAACTGCAAGTCCTGCTCCGTTTTCACTGCAGCCTGCAGGTTCAACCCTTTTTTCAGCACTTAATTTTGCTTCATCCTCAGTGAGTCCCTGAAGAATAAATGCCTGAACCTTATTATCATAAATTGTTTTCTGTCTCTGATAACTGCAATATCCTGAATATGGAGTGAGGACAACATCCTCAGCCAATGCAGCGTTGTACATAAGCCGATAAGCCTCTGCAACACGGACATCAGCAGTAACTGAGCTGCCTTCAACCACGGTTGCTGTTGATGGTGAATAGTTTTTATCAAGAGGATATTTCTTGTTGATAAGTGTCAAAGCCCAATTTTCACTCTTGAGAATGCTTACAGGACTGTAATTGTCCCAGATAATCGGCTCTTCCGTAATTTCTTCTTCAGGCTCTGTGGGTGCTTCTGTACTTTCTTCCACAACAGGCTCTGTTGTTTGTTCTGTTGTAGTTTCAACTTTTGTGGTTGTAATAGGTGCAGAATTATATTCACCACCACGACAAAATGCAAAATAAAGGATTAAAAGTGAGCCTAAAATTATTATAAGTGATATTAAAAGTGTTCCGCGGATTTTTAACTGTCTTTTTTTCATATTTAAATTCCTAAACAAATTTATAGTACATAATAGTTTATTCTTTTTTCGTAATAATGTCAATATTTGCAAAAATTTTAAAAATAATAGTGACTAAATAAAAAAAGTGTGATACAATACTTTAGTATATACTTGTATCGTGGGAGGTTTTCCGATTTGAAAGCGTATGAAAGTCACCCTCACTATCCTTCAAAAGTTCGTGAGTGTTCAAACTTTGCTATCAGAGAAATAAAAAAAGTATGTAAAGAGGTTGGCCCTCGTCCTGCAGGTTATGAGGGCGAGAAAAAGGGTCAGGATTATGTTGAAAAACTTATGACTCCAATAGCCGACGAAGTTAAGAGAGAAAATTTCACATTAAGTCCGAAAGCATTTATGAGCTGGGTCATGATTGACGGTGCTTTGGCTCTTGTTGCGGCAGTTCTCGGAATACTTTGTTTTGCATTCAATATGCCACCGGTTGTTGAAACTGTACTGAGAATTGTGTCTGTTGCACTTGTTGTTCTGGCAGTTTTCTTCCTTCTTGGTGAATTCCTTTTGTATAAACAGGTTCTTGACCCATTCTTTAAAAAGCAGGAATCAAGTAATGTGATTTGTACAAGAAAAGCATCAGGTGAAACAAAAAGAAGAATTATCATAGGTGGTCATATAGATACTGCTTATGAATGGAGATACACATACCTTGGTGGCTCAAAAATGGTAACAATGATTATCGTTTCCGCAGTTTTAAGCCTTTTAATTACATTGGGTTTTTCAATCGCAGGCTTCTTTGTCGATAATCGTACTGCAGAAATTGTACTTCTTGTCATTCAGGCTCTTGCAATTCCTGCACTTATTGCAGTAATGTTCTTTGTAAACTGGAAAATGCCTGTTGACGGTGCTGCTGATGACCTTACAGGTGTGTTTACATCAATGGCTGCACTTCTTTATTTCAAGCATAATGATATCCGTCTTGAAAATACTGAAATCGTTGCAATGTCAGTTGGTGCTGAGGAAGAAGGTCTTCGCGGCTCAAAGGCTTTTGCAAAGGCTCACGCTGACGAGCTTAAAAACGATAGTGTTGAAACTGTGTTTATCGCACTTGATACTCTTCGAGATTATGAGTTTATGTCAGTTATCACAAAGGATATGACAGGAACAGTCAGTCTTGACAAGCAGGCTTGTGCTCTTATGAAAAAGGCAGCTGAAAACGCAGACGTTCCGGTTAAGCTTTCAACTATTCCGTTGGGCTCTACTGATGCGGCTGCAACGCAGCAGGCAGGAATCAAATCGGTTGCATTTACAAGTATGGATCCGGCTCCTGCAAGATATTATCACACTCGTGATGATAATGTTAGTGTTCTTGAAATGAAGACACTTGAGGATTCACTTAAAGTAGTGCTTGAAACAATATACCTGTTTGACGAGCAGGGACTTAAAGACAGTTATTAATTTCACCGAGAGGGGAAAAGAGATATGAAAAAGAATTTTATAAGAATTATCGCACTTGTGTTAGCGTTTACAATGCTTATAGGAACATTTGCAGGCTGCAGCGGTGAAACTGAGGTTAACAGACCGGTTGCTGTTACATCAAAAACAGACCTTAAGGATGTTTCATTCGTATTCACTTACGGAGAATTAAAGGAAATTCTTCCTGGTGACAAGCTTGCAACACTTTATGAAAACTTCAATAAAAAATTAGATGATAGAGAAGTTGAGCTTTCATATTATGAGCTTGTTTCAAAATACGGCTCAGAAGATTATTTTGAAGATATTCTTGCTCTTATTACTGAGGAAGAATGGGCACAGTTTACAGGAAATCAGCAGGAAGTTCTTGATTATTTCAACGGCTTAATCAATGACATTAAGGTGAATAAAACTGCTTTTGTTTCTTACGATGAAGCTTTCTGGATTAATCACGGTGACGGTGTTGTGTTCAAGTCAGTTGACGGTGTTGAGCTCCCTGACCAGGATAAGTTCCGTGCAGCATTCCGTCTTTATGCTGATATGGCACTTGAAAACATTGATTCATTCCTTATGAATTCAGAGGAAATTGTTGAAAAAGGTGCTGACCTCACTGATATTATTTATCCTATTGGTGAAAAGAATGCAAGTACTCTTACTCTTGCTGACCTTTATACAGACAAGGAAACTAACACATATCCGATTTATACATCAGTAGTTCCTACTCTTGTTTATGACCTTGATGAAAAGGGTAACAATGCTGAAGACGAAGAAGGCGAATATATTTTCGTTCCGTCAGAGCTTTACAGAACAATTTGTATGGTAGTTAAGCCTGAAGAAGCAAGTGTTAAAAAGGCATTTACAGTTCGTGAAAAAGACGGAATTATGGAGCAGTTCAAGGCTGCTGAAAGCTATATGAAGCTTAATTCCTTTGAAATTGCATTTACTCCTTGCAAAATTACAGCAGGTATCAATGCTGTAACTGATGAAATGGCTTATGCAACCTATGAAAAGAATATGATTATCACAGCAAACATTACTTTCGCAGGTGCATTGGCTGATTACGGTACAGTAGTTGTTGAGTTCCCATGCACATCTTCAATTACATATAACTTCGGTTGGTCAGTAACAGAGTAAAAATTTAATATAATATAGCGGTATTCTGAAAAGAGTACCGCTTTCTTTTTTATTGACAAGTAGTTTTATAAGGAATAAAATAAAGTTATATTATATTGAAATGGGGAAGGAAAATGAAAAAGGTTTTATCAGTAATTCTTGCAGTTATTATGGTGTTTTCAACTTGTTCTTTGTTTGCATTTGCAAAAGAGGAAGAGGTAGTACCTGTTATTGTGTTACAGGGATATTCAGGACCAACACTCGTCTATACAGATGAAAATGGCGAGCCTATAATCGACTCTGAAACAGGTGATGTTGTCAAAGCCTGGCATCTTGACCTTGGCGAACTTATTTTAGAGTTAGTTGCAGCTTTGCCTGCAGGTATTGTAGGTACTGCAATGGGATATGATGCTATTGCAGAAGCGTGGTCAAAAATTCTTAAGGATGCTCTCGCTCCAATAGGTGTTAATCCTGATGGTTCTTCAAGAGAAAACCTTACGTATTATCCAAAAGGTGCTGCTGCAACACAGATTTCTGCACTCATTGAAAATGATATGGAGGAATATATTCCTGAAAGTGTATTCTGTGAAACCGCTATAGAAATGGTTGGTGCAGAAAATGTGTTTGGTTTTACTTATGACTGGAGAAAAAGTCAGGTTGATTATGCAAAGGCAATTGATGAATACATTCAGGAGGTAAAGGGAATTACAGGTAGTGATAAGGTTGACCTTATGGGACTTAGCCACGGAGGTCAATACGGTACATCATACCTTTATTATTACGGTCATAAGCATGATGTGAGAAATGCTATTCTTGCAAATCCTGCAACCTTCGGTACAACCGTAGTCGGACAGCTGTTTACAGGAAAAACTCTTGACCTTGATATGCAGAATCTTATGAAATGGATTCAGTATGCATTTGATATGGAAGAGGATTTTGACCTGATATTTAAATATCTGACTCTTGAAGACCTTATTGCACTTTTGAACAGAGTTTTAAGTGATGAGGAGCTTGTGATGAAAGCAGCACACATGCCGTCTCTTCTTGATTTTATTCCTAATGATTATTTTGAAGAAGCAGTTGAATTTACAGGTTTATCTGCTAAAGAAAACGGAAAAGCGTATTACGATACTGTTGAATTTCATACAAATCTTGCTGCAGGCGATAATCTTTCAAAGAAGCTTGCACAGCTCCGTGAAGAGGGAATGAAAATAGGTCATATTGTAGGTGTTGGATACGAGTCTGTCAGCGGACAGAATTATAATGGTGACCTTGTTATTGATGCTCATCTTTCATCAGGCTCATACTGTACTCCTTTAGGCGAAACTTTACCTGCCGACTATGTTCAACAGAATATAAATTGTGATAATCCAAATCATTATCACATTTCACCTGAATATAACCTTGATGCTTCTACAGGATTTTCACCTGACCACACATGGTATGCAATAGGTCAGGCTCACGGTCAGTATTTTAATGACCCATATACAAGACAGATTGTCTGTGAATATCTTTGGGGAGAACTTGAAACTGTGTTTGATGATGAAAGATTCCCACAGTTCAATTATACACAAAAGCACGCTGATAATATTTATGTGCATTTTGATAATACTGATGTAGGGTATCATTCTTCTGCAGATACAGAATTGATTATTGAAAACCTCTCGAATACATCACCGATTCACATTCTTTGTGTTGATGTCAATGGTGTAGATATGGACTATAATTTCGAAATCAATACAGTACTTCAGGTTGGTGAAAAATATGTGATTGATGTAAACAATGTTTCACCTGAAACTGCAGATAAACCTTTTAAAGTTGCTGTTACATACATAATTGATAATACACAGCATACTATTGCAACAAAAGAGTTCAGTTTTATCGCTATGAGTGATGAAAATATGGAAATTTATTCACATCTTGTAAAGAAAACTGTGAATGAAGAGGTTCTTCCTGCTCCTGAAGAAACAGTAAAACCTGAAGAAACAACTGAAAGTACTGAAACGGAAATTAGTACAGAAAAGCCTGTTGTTGATGAAACTACAACAGAAGAAAACAAAGAGATAATAACTGATGTTGAAATTCCTGATACAGATAGTTTTCAGCCAAAATCAGTTGTAATAGCTCTTGCTGTGTGTGGAGTTGCATTGACAACATCTGTAGTTATGTTAAAGAAAAAAGAAGATTAATTAAAAAATGATGATGGTGTAAAGCGATTTGCACCATCATTATTTATAGTACAAATTATAATTTGTCGGGATGAACGAACGCCATTCCGCTCCCTCCGTGAGGGAGCTGTCGAACGAAGTGAGACTGAAGGAGTTATCAAGTGAAACAACAAACTCCCTCCGTCATTTTCTTACGAAAATGCCACCTCCCTCAATGAGGGAGGGGAATTGAATCATCTCGATAACCTCCGATTTGTTGAATTAGTTTTAATCTTTTTTGTCTTCGTCAACGAATATCACTATTCTTTTCTATTGCAATATGGTTCTTGTTTTGGTAAAATAAATTAATATTCATTTTTGGCGGTGCAATGATGAGTTTTATTCCATACAATTCAAGAGATTTGTTTTTTAAAGATAGATTCGGCAGTGTTTCAGCGGGTGAAAAAATTCATTTTCGCCTTTGTATGCCACGCTCTTTTTGTTGTAACAGAGCAATTTTGCTTATTCGTCGTGATGACGGACATTATGAAGAAAGAGATATGCTTTGGGCAGGTATGTGCGGTGATGATGCTGAAATCTGGGACATTCATACTGACATAGAAAAAGAGGGTCTTTACTGGTATCATTTTGATTATTGCTCATCTTACGGCAGAAGCTCTGTTCTTCAGACTGAAAACGGAGTGGGTGGCTTCGCAGGGTCACATTTTGCACGAAAAGACTGGCAGTTGACAGTTACTGAAAAAGATTTTACAACACCTGATTGGATTAAAGGTGGTATAATTTATCAGATTTTCCCTGACAGATTTTATAATTCAGGTGAGAAAAAGAAAAATGTGCCAACTGACAGAGTGCTGCGTTCCGATTGGGGGAACGAACCCGAATGGCGACCAACTGCAGAGGGAAAAGTTCTTAATAACGACTTTTTCGGTGGTGACTTAAAGGGTATTCAGGAAAAATTGCCATATCTCAAGTCTATGGGAGTAAATTGTATTTATTTAAACCCCATTTTTGAAGCACACTCAAATCATAGATATGATACAGCAGATTATGGAAAAATTGACCCTGTTCTGGGAACTGAAAAAGACTTCAAGAACCTTTGCGAGTCTGCAAAAAAGCAAGGAATTCACATAATCCTTGACGGTGTGTTCTCTCATACGGGTGATGACAGCGTTTATTTCAATAAAAAAGGCAGATATGAAACTTTAGGTGCTTATAATTCTCCTGAAAGTCCATACTATAAATGGTATAAGTTTACAAATTATCCGGATAAATACCAAAGCTGGTGGGGCTTTGAAACTCTTCCTGAGGTTATTGAAGAGGGCGAAGAATATCGTGAGTTTATTAACGGTAAAGGTGGAATTATAGAAAAATGGCTTAAAGCGGGAGCAGACGGTTTCCGTCTTGATGTTGCTGATGAGTTGCCTGATATTTTCATTGATGAGCTTCGTGAAAGACTTAAAAAGACAAAGCCTGATGCACTTCTGATGGGTGAGGTCTGGGAGGATGCCACAACAAAGCACAGTTATGGCAGTCGTCGTCGATATCTTCTGGGTAGTCAGTTCGATTCCGTAATGAATTATCCTTTTGCAAATGCTATTCTTGATTTTTGTCGTAACGGTAAGGCTGAACGCTTTATGGAAACCATAATGCAGATTGTGGAGAATTATCCGAAACAATGTCTTGATGTTATGATGAATCATATAGGTACTCATGATACAGAACGGGCAATTACAAAAATTTCAGGTGAATCCTGTGAATATCGTGACCGTGTATGGCAGTCTCAACATTTCCTTGATGCTGAAAAATATGCAAAAGGTGTCCGTCTTTTAAAATGTGCGGCTGCATTGCAATACACTTTACCGGGTGTGCCATCTGTATATTACGGTGATGAAGCAGGACTGCAGGGATATAAGGACCCGTTTAACCGTGGCTGTTACCCTTGGGGAAAGGAAAATCAGGAGCTTGTTACCTTTTACAGAACATTAGGCGAAATCAGAACAGAAAATGAGGTTTTCCGTGAGGGATATTTTTCTCCTGTTTCAGGGATGTTGGGATGTGTGGCATATCGTCGTCATAATGAAACCGGCGATATTATGGTGATTGTAAACCGAAATGAACATTCAATTACTTACGGTCTGCCTGAAAATTATAAAAATGCAAAAACACTTTACGGTGAAAATGTGAAAAACGGAGAAGTTTTCATTGATGAATGTTCTTTTGTAATACTTTCCTTGTAAAAATAATTGTATTGTGATATTATTTAAGTGATAAAAATTATTGGTGGTTAAAAATGACTAAAACTTATGGCTATTTGTCAAAAAATCAAAGAATACTCTGGATTTGCCTCCGTGTAATTATCTTATGTTGGGGCATTTACGGGCTTTTTCATGGCTCAGTTGTTGAGTTTCTTGAAGCTATTTTTGCAATAATTTTTACTCACCTTTGGGATTTTTTTCAGATTTTCGGTACAAAATCATTTATAATCGAGGTTGAAGCATCAACTCAGACAATGCTTTCACTTTTCATTTTTATCGGTGTGTGCGTAGGCTCAACAATCAACAACAGAACCACCTTTGAGCATTTTGATATTGTCACTCACTTTGCCTCAGGTGTACTTTCAGCCTGGTTCGGTTATGATTTTGCAAATATAATTTATCGTAAACGCGGAGATTTAGGTCCCGCTATGTCTTCATTATTTTCATTAACCTTTGCTTTGGGAATTGCTGTTGGCTGGGAGATTTATGAGTTCACAATGGATTCAATTTACGGAATGACGCTTCAAAAGGGTAATACTGACACAATGGTTGACTTTATCAGCTGTGCTTTGGGTGCTGTCATAACAATGCTCCTTGTTGCATTCTTGCGAAACGGTATTATCGGCAAGGATAAGGAAAAGGTTAAGGAAGAAAGACAACTGGAAAATGAAAAACGTCTTTTAAAGGATAAGCTTTATAAGGAATACCTGGATTCAAAGGAGAGTGCAGAATGAGAAAAGCTGTTTCGTTAATGCTTGTTATTGCGACTTGTCTGCTCTCGTTTGCTTCCTGTTCAGGTCCTGCAAGGGTAAAGGTGAACGGAACAAAAATCGACAATGAGGTTTATTCTTATTTTGAGGATTTGTATTCGGGAAATGAGACTGAAATAGAAAAAGCTATTTCGAGATATGTGACTATAAATTCAGAGTTTAACAACAGAAATCTGTCACTTTCATCAGCACAGAAATCAGAATTGTCATCAGATGTTGATAATTTGTGGCATTTATACGGAATTCATTATCAGAAATTAGATATTTCAAAACAGACAATTTATAAAATTGAAAGCTCGAAGGTTTATGAGGATGTGCTTCTTGACTATTATTACGGTCAGGGCGGTGTTGAACCCGTAAGTGAGGATTCAATAAAAAAGTACTTCAAAGCAAATTACATTGCAATTTCCTATGCAACCGAGTACCTTTTCAATATTGATGAAACAGGTGCAACTGTTCCCATGACAGACAGTGAAAAAGCAGCCATTATCAACGGTTTTGCAACCTCAGAGGGACTTGTGAATACAGGAACACCTATTGAGACTGCTACTGACAGAGAGGTTCACAGTGCTTTGATAAATTCATCCTATGACGGAAGCTTTCCGAGCGGATTTTACACACAGGTTGAAAATGTCAAGGTTGGCTCTGCATCAACGATTGTGATAAATAATTACGCTTTCCTTGTTCAGAGAATTGATGTCTTTGATGAAACTTATGGTTATTACGATACATACAGAACTCAATGCTTGAGAGAACTCAAAGGTGACGAGTTCGACAAAATGGTTGACCAATGGTCACAAAGCTATAAAGTAGAATAATTGTCATTCTGAGGAGAAAAAAAGACGATCGCGTAGTGGCAGGCTTCCACGCCTGCACTGCTTTTGCTTCGCTCAGAATGACACTGAACATATATGCCTCCTTAGTTCAATGGATAGAATAAATCCCTCCTAAGGATTAGATGTGGGTTCGATTCCCGCAGGGGGTGCCAGAAAAAAACTCTTGTTCGAAAGAATAAGAGTTTTTTCAGTTATATTCGCCTTTGGCGAGTTATATCGCTAATCACTTGCGTCACAACCGATTTTATTGCAAAATTACAAATATCACTTAAAGAAACTGCAGAAACGGAGTATTGGTTGCGACTGTTGATTTTATCTGAATACATAAATGAAAAAGAGGGCGAATCACTACTTAATGATTGCCTTGAAATAAAAATGATTTTAATTTCTATTTTAAACACTGCAAAAGAAAATAAATGATTAAAGTGCCGAAACCATAGATTTATCACGGTTCCGGCACTTTATTTGCGTAAAATCAGCATATATAATTGCTTAATATATAATGTAATAGAAAAAAGAGAATACCTTTGTTGCTAATAATCCTGCAAGTTATTCAAGCATATCGTTTTCTTTAAGCATTTGCAAAAATTCTTCAATATCACTTTGTGCGGTTGCCTCATCAATCGTAAAATTCTCGGTAACAGCCTTAACAAGCTGTGAGAGAGTACATTTACTTTGGAGTTTTTCCCAAAGGAGTCCGCTTACAGGGTTGAGAATTATAATATTTGATGAATTAAGCTCCGGTGCAAAGGGAATTGCCAAAAATTCGCCTTCAATCTCTCTTAAAACATATCCGGATTTAATTTTAAAGGTTTCGTTGGTCATAAAAATCACCTTTCATTTAAGATATTATCATCAATATTAGCACATTTCTGATAAAATAGCAAATTGAATTATAAAATCAGAGCAATTAAAAGCGATTTTCCCTGAGCATTGTAATAACAGCACCCACAGAACAGAAGATAAAAATAATCAGTAGTTGACAAATGTTTTAAAGTGTGTTAGAATGACCTATATATCATGAGACAGTGGGAGAGTAGCGGATGCTGAGGAATTATTCTATATGCGGAAAGTTATTGAGTCTCAGTGCTCCTTTCTTTCCGGCTGATTCCGAAAATTGGAAAAAGTTTCTTGTAGAATCCGCAAAGTCAGATATAACCGTAGAGTGCAGAGTTACCGAGAATTTGCCCGAAATAAACGGCGAATGGTCAAAAAGAGGCGAGTGTGACTATTGTACTGCGGAAAATATGCTTTATAAGCGCATATATATGGGTTCCGCTGATGGTGCTGTTATAAAAGCAACGACGGATGATTTATCGCAAAAGGAAATAACCTTTGCCGAAGGCAGCTTTAAAACCCTTATGGACGAGCGTTATATGTGGAGTACAATCGGTCTGGCGGAGTCTCTTCTGTATTTTGATTCACTATTGATGCACGCCTCTTTTATAGAGGTGGACGGTGAGGCAATATTGTTCACCGCACCAAGCGGAACGGGCAAAAGCACCCAGGCGGAGCTTTGGCGTAGGTTTGGCGGAGCAACGGTAATCAATGGTGATAAAGCAGGATTGTGTTGCATAGATAATAAGGTTTATGCTTGTGGAGTACCGTTTTGCGGTACAAGCGGAATTTGTGAGAACAAAAAGCTACCGCTTAAAGCAATAGTTGAGCTGGGTCAAAGCCCACAGAATATCGTTAAAAAGCTGACTGCTGTTCGTGGTCTGCAGGCGATTCTGGGCAACACATATATAGATATGCAAACTCCCGGAGTGCCTGTGAAATGTGTTGAATTAATAAACAGAATTCTCAGTGCGGTTAACGTTTATCATTTGGATTGCACACCGGATGAGCGTGCGGTAGAGGCTTTGAAATCGGCATTGGAAAACGAATAACAGTAATTGCTTATGGAAAATGCGTACAATTTATTTATAAACAAGCTTTTTATGAAAGCCGATTTGGGCAGAATACCTCTTGCAGGTACCTTTGAGCTGACTCCCAGGTGCACCTTGGATTGTAAAATGTGCTACATACATAAGGGCATTTGCAACAAGGAGGCGCAAAGCCGGGAAAAGCCTACCGAGTGGTGGTTGAACCTTGCGGAGGAATGTAAAAAAAGGGGCACATTGAATTTGCTGTTAACGGGTGGTGAGCCACTCGTCAGGAGTGATTTTAAAGAGCTTTACCTGAAACTCAGGGAAATGGGCTTTCTTGTAAATATAAATACTAACGCCACATTGATTGACGATGAGTATATAGAGTTTTTTAAAACTTATCCTCCACAGAGGATTAATATAACCCTCTATGGTTGCTCTGCAAAGACTTATGCAGACCTTTGCGGAGATGAGAGTGCTTACGAAAAGGTCAAATATGCTGTTGAGGGCTTGAAGAACAATGGTGTGAATATTCGATTTAATTACACCATAACGCCTCTTAATAAAGATGATCTGAGTAAAGCAAGAGCTTATGCCGAGGCTTTGGGCATAGGAATGAAGGTTGTCAGCTATGTTTTCGCTCCTGTACGAGCAAGCGGTGAAGCATTCAGACTGAGTGCGGAAGAGGCTGCAAGGCTTGCTTTTGATTATAAACTGAAAAGTCTTGGTGAAGAAGTTCTTGCAGAGCTGCTGAAATCCGACAAAAAAGATGAACCAAAGCAAAAGCGTGAGTTTCTTACAGATGAATGTGAGGGTATATCCTGCAGGGCAGGGTTAAGCTCATTCTGGGTTACCTACGACGGTAAAATGACACCTTGCGGAATGATGACAGAGCCTTCCGTTGAAATTAAAGATTTTAACACTGCCTGGGAGAATATCAACCAAGCACGTGAAGAAATAAAATTGCCCGGAGAATGTAAAAATTGCGAATATCGAAAGCATTGTGATATTTGTGCAGCAGTTTCCTTTGCGGAGACAGGCAGCTTCTCCAAAGTACCCGAATATGTGTGTCGAAAGGCGAAAGCATACTGCAAGGAAATGCAAAAATTCGGGATAAAGTAAATTTATAAACGCAAAACCGCACCGTGTTGTGCTTATTATAAGTCTTCGCGGAACATAAACAAAGAAATAAGCAAATTCGGATTTCGAATTTGTAAAAAATATTTTCATTTGAAAAAAATGGAGGTAATGAACATGAAAAAGAAAAGAATGTTAAAAAAGGGCATGTCCTTGTTGCTTACATTCGCTATTCTTATAGGGATTGTAGCTATCGGTCTTCCGTTTATGAAGATTGATGTAGGTGCTGCAGGCACAATTACAACAAGTGACGGCACAAACGAAACAATTACGCAGGAGCGTGTTGTTACTGATTATGCAACAGACTACGCAAACTACAAAAACTATTATCTGAATGGTGCCGGTGAGGCAACAGATATTGTTATTCCGGGTCTTAATGCTACTCAGGACTACGTTGTTCAGGGTATGACATATTATCCTGAAAAGGACTGGATGATTGTTACTGCATACCATAATGATGGAACAGCTTCCAGTAAGGCATTCTGCCTTGATGCTGCAACAGGTGATTTCGTTGCAATGCTTTCATTCCTTAACGTAGACGGTACAGTAAATATGGACCACGGTGGCGGTATTGCTTTCTCAGAAAACAATATTTACTACTCATGTGGTGATACTGATAGAAGTATTGCTTATGCTCCTATTTCAGCACTTGACGGTATCGCAGAGGGTGAACATAGAGTTGTTCAGCTCGTAGATGAAATTGAGTTCTACGAGGTTGGTTCTGTAACAAGTGACAGTAAGACTGCTTATACTGCTTATGTTTGCTATGACCAAGGCTATCTTTGGATGGGTAATTTCTACGATTTAGGTGCTAAGCTTGCCGGTGTGACCATTGCAGCGGACGATTATAATGCTCCTGCAAACTCACAGTATAACTCCATGGTTTTCGGTTATAAGCTTCAGGGTTCAACATCTGAAGAAGAATGGAATAACCTTAAGAGTGGTGCTACTGACAGCCGAAGCAATCCAACTCATACTATCGCTCTTAACAACAACATCAAGGATGTTCAGTATGCGGTTGTTGACAGCGGTAAGCTTTATTTAAGTTGTTCTTACGGTTCAGGTGCCGGTAACTCAGTTAGCTTCGGCTTTGGTGAAACAAGTAAGCTTATTGTTTCTGATATTGACCTTAGTGCAATCCCTACAAAGGAACTGACTATCAGCACAAGCAGTGATAACAGCACAACAAAGACTGTAAAGGGATATGTAATTGAAGAGTATGAAACCTATGAAATGATGCCTATGTCAGAAGGTCTTTGCGTTATCAATGATCTTATTTTCTGTACTTTCGAAGGTGCTTCAAATAAGTATATGAACGAAAGCAGTGGAGTAACATCTATCGGTAACTGCGAAAAGCCGGTTGACGTTATCTGGAAAATTGACCCTTATGCACTTCAGAATATGGTTAAAACAGAGGATAATAATGCTCTTCATTATGAGCCTGTAACAAGCCTTTCAGAGATTGTTGACGGTGAGGATTATATTATCGTTTACGAATCATCTGAAAAGGATCCTGTTACTCAGATGCCTATTCTTTATGCAATCGATTCACATGGTGGTTATCAGCACTATAATCTTTCAAAGCGTGATCAGAATAATGCAGCCGGTTATGCAGGTGCAATCGGCCACGCTATTACTGAGTATTCTGTTGAAGGTGGCAAGCTTTACCTTACCAACGCTGAAAAAGATGATGTAAGAAATATTCGTTGGGAATTAACTTCATTGGGCAGCGGTGCATACAGTATAAAGAATAATGAATATACTTATAGTAATTATCCTAATTTCTATTGTGATGCAACAAGCATTGCAATGGCAACGGATAATGCCCGCGGAACAAGTATGGTTCTTGCGGAAAACGGCAAAGGCGGCTTCTACATTTCCGGTGGCGGATATTACCTCTGGTGTAATGACGGTACAACAGAAAGCTATAACACCGCATATAATAAATATTATACAGATAGTACCGTTGCAATGTATTCAGGTGTAACAGAACAGCCGGGTACATTCCATACAGACGGCTTGAACGGTACAGGTTCAAACGTATTGGGCGGCCAAGTTACAACATTTGACCATGGTGTTTTCTATATTTACAAGCGTGTTGTTGACAAAACTGCAACAACTTACGAAAGCCGTGTTTATACGGATATGCAGGCTGAGCTTCAGTCTAACGGTACATATACTATCGACCTTGAAACTTACGCAATTTCACCAAACCAGTATCAGTATGTTGGTGAAAGACCTACTGACTTTATCATCGTAATGGATACTTCAGAATCTGTTAACGACGGTTCCGACGGTACAGGTATTCAGGAAAACAGTGGTGACATAACACTTTCACAGATGGCATCGACGTCGATAACATCTGATGATAATGGTACCGGTGTTTACGGATACGCATTTACCAATGAAGCGTTATATTACAAGCACTCAGATGGTAACTATTACCGAATTCACGTAGCTATTAATACACAGGCAAAAACAGGCGGTTTCTTGGGTATAGGTGGAACATATCACCAGAAGATTTGGACATATTATGTTGCCGATGACGGACTTTATTATGTATTGCCCGGTGTTACTAACGCAGGTATCTCAGCAATACAGACATGGACAAGAACTGAGTTCATTACAAATGTTGATGCCGGCACAAACTATTCTGCTGAAGCTCAAAGTACAACTAATGGTAATCGTCAGAACTGTAAGATTTATAATGGTACATACTACAAATTCATAACAGCTAATGAAAACGGTTACCAGACACCAATGTACACAATCAAGGAAAAGGCTGCAGATATTGTTGACCAGATTGCAGCAGAAGGTTCAGATAACAGAATCGCTGTTACAACATATGGCGGTTCAGCATCTTACCTCAATACAAGCAGTTCATGGGCAACATCAGGCTTTACAGATGCTCTCTGGAGTGCATCAAACGCTTCTACAATCAAAACACAGATTGCTAATGTTGCATCAAGTGGTCAGCAGTCTGACAACACAGGTATGGAGCTTCAGTTTGCACAGAACATTGTTGCAAATTCCGGTTCAACTTATGATGCAGACGGCGATAGAAACCTTGCAATCATCTTTATGTCCGACGGTGTTCCGGGTGCTTATGATGGTGCTAACATAACCACTGCCGCAAATAATGTTATCGCAAAAGCAAACACACTGAAAAATACAAACGGTGCGTTTATTTACAGTATTATCGTTGGTGCTGATAACGACAGCTGGGACAAGAACACATATATGGAGGCTGTTTCTTCCAAGTATCCTGCGGCTACAACTTTGACATCTTTGGGCGGTGGAAACATTGACGGTGTTGAATATGTTATCAACATGGCGAACACTTCAATGGACAACTTCCTTAATTTTAGCTCGATAGCCGGCCGAGAAATCACCAAGAACGAGGCTGTTGGTCTTTCAAATCTTTCTGCTTCATCCATCCTTTTCGAAGAACTTAATGAAGCATTTAAGCCTATTGCAGACGCAAACGGTAATCTTCTTGATGGTATTACAATCACAACTACACTTGTAGAAGGTAACTTCGACGCTGTTGAACGATTCACATTCAAGGGTGAAGAAATTGTAGCATCTACTGCAAATGTTACAACATCTGTCAGTGACACAAGAGCTATTTCTGTTACAGGTTATAACTACGCTACTGAATATGTTTCACAGTCTAAAACAGGTCGTAAGCTTAAAATAAAGATTGAGGGTGTGCTTGCTGACGAAGATGCAAACATTACAAATACTTCAATCAACAATACTGCAACAACTGCTATCTATAAAGATACAGCACTTACTGACGCATTTAAGTATTTCCCGACAGAATACTTTAATATCCCTGAGTACACTTATGTTCTCGACTACGATATGCCTATGTACGACAGCGATATTAACGGTACTCTTCTCTCTGTTGACGGCGGACTTAATAAGCAGTCAACATATAAGACAACTCGTGAAACATCCAATGTTGCACTCAAATTTGCTAACAGCAATCTTGATATGACTTATGAGCTTGTATCAGGTGCATATACTGAAGCTGATAATCGCTCATACTGTCTCATTCAGCGTGATGACGGAACTTATGACTGGTTCAGAATCAATATTGTTCCTGCTTCTAACGTTCTTTTTGAGGAACAGAGATTTACTGCTTCAACAGCTGGTTCTTTAGCTAAGTCAAATTGGACATTAGACGGTACAGCTCTTGAAACATATCAGACACTTTCAGGTGACAACGACCGTTACGGTTATGATGATGTTTACGCAAGTAACGGTGCAGGCTATTCTAACGGTACTGTATACAAGACAACTGTTAATTCAACAACAAAGCGTAGCGAAACTATGACATTCAGCTACACAGGTACAGGCTTCGACCTTATGGCTGCATGCGGTAAGACTACAGGTATTCAGATGGTTAACATCAAGAATGCTGCAGGTGAAATCGAAAAGGTCTTCATGGTTGATACATATTATGTAGATACAGAAAACTATGACGGTGCTCTTCTTAAGCAGGTTCCGATTATTAACTATACAAACGCAGGCGGATACGGTACATATACTGTTGAAGTTACAGCAGCTTACCTTTCAACTGCTAATGCTCTTTCAGGTACTCGTTCTTCACTCGCAGGTATGTTCAACAGTGACGGATATACTGTTGAAAGTCTCCTCAAGGCTATGAAGATTGATGTTCCTGCAGATGAAATTGAATACATCTGGTTCAATGACAACTCAATTCTTAACGGTGGTACAGGTCCTGTTGCTCATACAGTTTCAGGTACTCGTGCAACAACAACTACAGATGTTGAGCTTGATTGCTATATCGACGGTATCCGTGTTTATAATCCTCTTGGTGAAGATTCTTCACTTTACATTGACTCTGAAAAGGGTGCTACATACTACAATATCGTTGGTGAATTAGCATCTGGTGAAGGTAACACAATTACAAGTGACAGCGGCTTGTTCGCGTATGTTGTAGGTGAGCTTGCAGCCGACGAAAATGGCAATGCACAAACACTCACATTTGCAAACTATCAGTCAGTTGGTCCTCAGCACGAGCTTTACTTACAGAAAGCAACAGATACTGACGGTTCACACGCTGTTGCATTCAATGTTACTGTTCCTAATGCTGATTCAAGAGTTATGATCAGCCTTCGTGCAGTTGACGGTGCTACTACGACAAAGGTTGCTTCAGGTGAAAATGCTATTACATTTGACATAAATACAGCAACAGAGCAGTATTTTGACATCACTCCTTACCTCGATATTGATACAACTACAGGTAAAGCTAATGTTATTATTACAAATACAGGTGATGGACTTCTTAGCGTAAACAACCTTAAGCTTGTTGATGCAACAGCTCAGGTAGTTGCAAGTGAAGATTTAACTCTTATGGCAATGTCACTTTCTGTTGAGCCAACAACAGTTGAGCCTAACTCTTATGATTACAATGCTGTTGTTGACAATAATACACAGGAGCCTGAGGTTGATGTTCCGGATGCTGATGAGCCGAGTGATGATAACGGTAATAACAATAACGGCGGTAGTGTTATCGAAGTTCCTGATGTTATGGACAGCATCTTCGCAAAAATCTCCGCTTTCTTCAAAAAGCTTTTCGCATCTTTTGCAAATTTATTTTAAGGAGGTATTGGTGATATGAAAAATTATTTTAAACCTACACTCGTATTCGCTTCAGCTGCTGTAGGTAGCCCAAGCACTTGCCTTGTACAGGTGGATTTGGAGCTTATTGCTGATATTCTCGGTGAAGGATACGATGCTGATAAAATCTTTGGTATGAATGAAGCTTGTGAAACAAAAGTTCCGATTGACTACTACTGCAAATTCACTTCTGTTGAATTAGGTAGTGAACAAGGATTCCTTTCATAAAAATCAACTTTTTAAAAGACTTCGTGGCAAGTATTTGTCACGAAGTCCTTTTTTTGTGCCTTAATGTATATAAATATATATTTAATTGAGGGATTTCCCTTGCGTTTGGATATTTTGTATGGTAAAATGAAATTAACTATAAATAAAATGTCGTATTGCGTAATTTGGGAGAGATTTTATGCGAATAATGCGAAATTCTGTAATAATTGTTTTTATTGTTACTCTGATATCTTTTTCTGTTGTCTTCTTTCTTCAGAAGACAAATGAGGATGATACCGTACCAGAAATCACAATAGAAAATGACTTTATTGAAGTGAAGTGCAATGCTTCCGATGCGGACTTTCTTAAAGGTGTTAAAGCCACGGACGAAAAGGACGGAGACCTGACTGACAAGGTTATTGTTGAATCTATTTCAAGATTTATTGAGCCCGGTGTCTGTGAGGTTAAATATGCGGTCTGTGACAGCAATAACCATGTTGCTCATGCTACAAGAAAGGTTTGCTATACAGATTATATTGCACCGAGGTTTAAGGTAACAGACAGTCTGTGCTTTTCTCTTTATGAAAATGTAAATATTTCCTCGTATGTCGGTGCTGTAGATTGCATTGAAGGTGATATTTCCGGGAATGTTGTTATAACAAGCCCTGATTACACCTCGTCAGTAACGGGTGTGTTCACTCTTGATCTTACCGTTACCAATAAAAAAGGAGACACATCAACTCTTTCTCTTCCGTTGATTATGGAAGAAAGAAGCCTTTCAGCTCCAAAAATCGAGCTTAAGGAATACCTGATTTATGTTGATAAAAATCAGAATGTTAATTTTAAAGATTACATAGTCGAAGCAACAAGTAAAAATGGCGAAGATTTAACCTCTAATGTCCGCATAGATGATAATGTGGAAATTCAAAAAAGCGGAACCTATATTGTCAATTATTTCGTTACAGACAGGAATGGAGCAGAGGGTCATTCCGTTTTGAATGTTGTTGTAGAGTGATAAAACTTATTCCGGGAGAGTAATTTCGATGAGAAAAGGCAAAATTTCAATTGAATATTATAGTGTCCTCAGAGATTTATTAAGAAACATCTGGGTGGTTTTGTTATGCCTTCTTATAGGAGTTATGGGCATATATATTGCTGAGTACAGCATTTACAAGCCGGAATACACTTCGACAGCAACAGTTGTTGTTAATGTGAAGGGCTCTTCATCAAGTACAATGTCCACGTATAGTGTTTCTTCTGAAATGGCAGAGGTTTTTTCAAATGTTTTTTCCGAGCCCACTATGGAAAAAGAGGCTGCCGAATACCTTGGTCTTGAAAAGTTTGACGGCAAAATTACCGCAACTGTATTACCGGATACAAACTTTATAAATATAAGCGTTGTTTCTGACAGTCCCCAAAGATCCTACGAGCTTCTTAATGCTATTTTGCAGGTTTACCCTAATATTTCTGAAGAAGTTTTTGAAAATTCGGTAATTACTATTTTGAAGTATCCTTCAATGTCCTCTGTACCATCAAGCGTTGGTTTACAGCACAGTAAAACCAAAACATTGTTTTTAATCGGTTTAATCAGTACCGGTGCAATTATTGTTTTTTCTGTGTTCAGAGATACGGTGAAAAGTGAGAAAGATTTCAAGAATAGGGTGAGCGGAAAGCTTTTGGGGTGTATTCCTCACGAAAACAAACACAGAACAATAAAAGACCTGATTTCAAAGAAGAAAAAGGGATTGCTTATTGAAGGCAATGCTTTTATAAGTACGAGGTATATCGAGTCGTTTAACAGGATTGTGGCGAAAATTGAGCACCAGAAAATGCGGGATGGTTCAAAAGTTTTTGTTGTTACAAGCTTCGCGGAAAACGAGGGTAAATCAACAATTGCTTCAAACCTGGCACTTTCTCTTGCACGCAAGGGTAAAAAGGTTGTTTTAATGGATATGGATGGAAAAAAACCAGCCATCTATAAGCTTTTTGGTTGCACTTATGAAGAAAATTCCGAATTAGGCTTGTTCTTTAATGGTGAAAGCTCAAAAAATAACTATAGATTAAGACGGTATAAAAAGACCAATCTGTATTTAGCTATTAATACCCGCCCATACGCAGACAGCTACAAGTGGATTGAAAGCGGTGCGGCTAAAGATACAATTAAGGTTCTCAGGAAAATGGTGGACTATGTTGTAATTGACACGGCACCTATTTCTGTCGACTCATCTGTAAATGAAATTATTAAAGCGGCAGATAAGACTATACTTGTGGTAAAAACAGATGTTGTTGAAACTACTACAATAAACGATGCTATTTTAACTGTTACAGACGTCGGCGGTAATCTGGCAGGCTGCATTCTTAATGATACTCACCCGGATTTACCTGTGGCATCATTTACAGGTGCCGGTGATGACAGCAAATACTCTCGTAGTAAATGGCGTTTAAATGGTTAACTATTATCTCTAATCCGAAAAAAGGAAGATTACAAGAATGAGTATGAACGAAAGTGGATTACAATTTAACGAGGAAGATAACGTATCCTTTTACTTCAGCGATTTTTGTCGTGGCTTTAAAAAGTTCTGGTGGGTTATTGCAATTGTTTGTGTGGTGTGCTGTGTTTTTTCAGTTTTTAAGTGTCACAGAAGCTATATACCAAAGTATAGTGCTGAGGTTACTTTTACTGTAAGCACACAGGACAGAGCTTCCTCTATAAACGGAATTTCTGCGTATAATTTCTATTATGATGCTTCAACAGCCTCCCACCTTTCTTCAACATTTCCCGGTATTTTAAGCAGTAAATTGTTACAGGATGCGGTGGCAGCTGATTTGCATTTATCCTCAATACCTGTCAGCCTGACAGCGTCATCTGTTTCGGGTTCAAATATGTTTACATTAAGAGCAGAGGGCTATGAACCGCAGTTGACTTATGATGCACTTATCAGCACTATGGAAAATTATCCTGAAATTGCAAAATATGTTGTTGGTAATATTAAGTTTAATGTTATCAGAAGTCCTGTTTTGCCGGAAGAGCCTTATAACAAGCCTGCCTATTTTGACGAGGCATTTAAGAGTGTTACCTATGGCTTGATTTTAGGCCTGATTCTTCTGCTTTGTTATACAGTTTTAAGAACTACGGTTCGCACTAAAAAGGATATAAGAAATAATCTTAATATTAAGTGTTTGGGTATTATTCCGCATATTATTCTTAAGAAAAACTCAAAAGAGGGTGCAGAGCCCCTGCTTATTAACGGTAATTTAACCGATGACAGATTTCCTGATAGTATAAGGACATTAAGAACTATTATCAAAAAAATGCTGAAGGAAGATAAAAAAGTTGTTGCCGTTACAAGCACCATTGCAGGTGAAGGCAAAACAACTGTTTGCGTAAATATGGCAATATCCTTTGGAATAATAGGCAAAAAGGTGCTTATCGTGGATTGTGCTCTGAATAGTCCCGGTGTGTTAAAAGCACTCAGGGTTAACGAGGATGAGTTAGAATATTCAATTGTTACGGATAAGTACAAAATCGCATATCTTGAGAAGTATAAAATTTATGTGATGACACTTGTTGCCACCGGAGATGCGAAAGAGATTGTTAACAGCGATAATCTGGCAGACATTTTCTCCTCTGTTAAGGTGGATTATGACTTGGTTTTTGTCGATACAGCACCGTGTGGCATTACTTCGGATGCTATGTTTGTGGCACAGGCTGCAGATGGCGTTTTATATGTGATTTTACAGGATACTGTAAGAATTTCTAAAATTCAGGATGGCTTAGATTCGATAATTTCCACCGATTCTGAAATTTTAGGTTGTGTTTTAAATGGTGCTCAAACGAGTATTATGGGTTATGGTTACTACAAGGCTTATAATAAATATGGCTATTACAAGAGCTACGGTAAGTATGGTAAATACAGTAAATACGGTGGCAAGTATGGTAAATATGGCAAATACGGTAATGCCGAGGAATATGGTTATGGTTTCCGTTTTGATGATGATTTAGATGTTTGAAGGGCAGAGAATGATGAGAAAATCTGAAAAATTCACCACTCTTATTGCGAATATGTTAAATGAGTGGAAGTGGATAATAAGATATGCAAAAAAATATAGACTTATGTGTTTTATCTATATTTTATTTGGCTTTATTTCAACTGTTATGTCGTTGTGCGTTTCTGTTGCATCAAAATATCTTATTGATTCAGTTGTTTCACATACTAAGGAGCAGCTGATTACTTCCGCTACACTTGTTATTGCACTTACTGTTTTTCAGTTTCTTTTCTCATCGGTATCCTCCTGGATAACCGCCAATGTGAACTCAAAGGTCGATAACGAAATAAGAGAGGATATTTATTCGCATATTGTTACTGCTGACTGGCAGGAAATCGGCAAATACCATTCCGGAGATTTAATCAACAGACTTGAGAGAGATGTTTCAACTGTTTCGTCGGGTGTTATAGGGTTTATACCAAGTGCCATTACACGATTTGTTCAGTTTTTCGGCTCTTTGGCCATAGTGCTTTACTATGATAAAACTATGGCTGTGCTGGCACTTCTCGGTGCACCTTTCTTCTTTATTTCATCCAGACTGTTGGTTAAAACTATAAGGAAATACAGCCAAGAAACGAAAAAAATCAACGGTGATGTTTTGTCATACTCGGAGGAGTCTGTTCAGAATATTCAAATTATCAAGGCGTTTGACCTTACTAAGGATTACATTAATAATTTTTCAAAATTACTTAATACCTACAGGCAAACTCGCCTTGAATACGAAAAGTTCAATATATTAATGACCCTGTGCTTTTCTGTTATCGGTATGGTTGTTTCGTATTTTTGCTATGGTTGGGGTGTTTACCGATTGTGGCAGGGTGCTATTACCTATGGTACAATGACTCTGTTTTTACAAATTTCAGGTACGCTTTCATCTTCTTTTAATTCGTTGGCTTCGTTGGCGCCAAGTGCTATATCTGTGGCAACCTCTGCCGGCAGAATTATGGAAATAACAAGCTTTAAAACAGAAAAGGATGCTCAAAGAGAAAAAGCTTTTGAAATTATTGATAAGGCTAAAAATACAGGTGTGGGAATCGAGTTTAAAAATGTTTCTTTTAAATATGACGATGGAGAAGCACCTGTTCTTAAGAATATAGATTTTAAAGTATTACCTGGTGAAACTATTGCACTTATCGGTGCATCCGGTGAGGGAAAAACTACAATATTTAAGCTGATTTTAGGTTTGCTTGAGCCTACGGAGGGTGAAATAGTTTTCACGACTTCACAGGGTGAATCTATAAATGCTTCAGACAGTACAAGGCGCTTTTGTTCCTATGTTCCGCAGGATATAGGTGTATTTTCCGGTACCATTGAGGATAATCTGCGAATAGTAAAAAATGATGCCACAGATGAGGAATTGCAAAATGTATTGCATCAGGCAGAGCTTTCTTCTTTAATAAACTCTCTTCCGCAAGGAATACAAACAGAGCTTAACGAGCACGGAGCAAATTTTTCACAAGGTCAGCTTCAACGATTGGCAATTGCCAGGTCTCTTCTCAGAAAATCACTTGTATTGCTTATGGATGAGGCTACATCTGCACTCGATTCGCAGACAGAGTCACAGGTTCTTGAAAATATTATGGTATCTGAGCCGAAGCAGGTTAGACTTATTACAACTCACAGGGAGAGTATGCTTAAATATTGCAAAGCCGTTTATAAAATCATGGAAGATGGTACATTGGAGAAACAATAGTTTTGAGGTGTAGCAGGTGATTAGGTATATCTTCGCGATGTTCATAAAATAAGTGGGAAGATAATTGCTGAAAAACAATTGAGGTATTAAGGGAAATGAAGAAGATATTGTTGACTTGTACAGATTTAATGGCAGTTCAGTTTTTTACTGATCACATTAAGTTTTGGCACGAAAATGGTTATTGTGTCGATTTGGCTTGTTCCCCGGTTGGCGGAAGAATTGATGATTTGGTTGAATTCTTTGGCGGTATTAAAAATGGTTCAATTAAAACAGTAGCTTTAAACCGAAGCCCGCTTAAGATGTCTAATCTGAAAGGTTTTCTTCAATTAATAAAAATTGCCCAAAAAGAGCATTATGATAATGTTGTTACCAATGACCCTGTAATGGGACTTTTAACAAGACTGGCATTCGCTAATAAAAAGGGGACAAAAATTACCTATATTGCTCATGGATTTCATTTTTATAAAGGTGGCTCAAAGCTCAATAATTTAATATATAAAGCAATTGAAGGCTTTGCAGCACATTTTACTGACTCACTTGTAACAATAAATAAAGAAGATTTCGAAGCTGCAAAACGGTTCAGATTAAAGAAAAACGGAAAGATTCACCATATACCCGGTATAGGGGTAAGTACTTCAAAATTTTATAAATCATCAAAAGAGGATTGCTTGGAAATCCGTAAAGAGCTTGGGTTATCCGGTGATGATTTTGCGGTTGCAGTTATCGGTGAATTGAACAATAACAAGAACCAGGAAGTTATTATCAGAGCAATTGCTTCACTTAAGGATGAATGCCCCGGATTAAAGGCGGTGTTTATGGGAAAAGGCGAAAAAGCAGAATACCTTGAGAATTTATGCAACGAATTAAATGTTGAGGACAGAATTCAGTTTTTAGGATATAGACGCGACGTGAACAGGGTTTTATCTGTTTGTAATCTGGGTGCTTCTGCAAGCATCAGAGAAGGCTTGGGAGTGAACCTGATAGAAGAGATGGCATCGGGATTACCGATTGTTGCTTCTGAAAACAGAGGCCATAGGGATATTGTAACCGAAGATAGCGGTATTTTGGTACAAGCAACTTCCGTTGATGGGTTTGCTGAGGCTATCCTTAGCTTTTATAAATCGCCTGAAAAATGTGAGGTTGTGTCTAAAAGCAATTTTGAACTTTGTAAGCAGTTTGATGTAGAGACAGTAAAGCTATTATTATTAAGCATCATTGAGGGTTAATAGTGAAATGAAATACTCAGTAATTATTCCTGTCTATAATTCAGAAAAAACCATAAAAAGATGTATAAAATCAATCACATCACAAGACCGAACTGATGTGGAAATTATCATTGTAAATGATGGCTCAACGGATAAGAGTGAGAGCCTTTGTAAAGCTTTGCAAACGGAACATAATAACATTATTTATATACATAAAGAAAATGGCGGTGTTTCCTCTGCCAGAAATTCAGGGCTTTCGGTTGCAAAAGGGAAATATGTTATGTTTGTAGATAGCGATGATTATGTTGACAGTGAATGCTTTGATATGCTTGATAACTACACGAAAAGTGATGCGGATTTTTATCAATTTGTTTTTTCAATCGTAAAAAACGGGATTGTTAAAGAAGTGAGAGCATGGCCCGAACGCAGTGTAAATACCTTAAGCGAGAAAGAAGCTTTTATCAGTGAGAGCGTAGTTACACGGTCAATTAATTCGTGTTGGGCAAGGCTTTATAAGCGAAAAATTATAGAAAAAAAAGGCTTGAGATTTTGTGAGGAACTGAGTGTAGGTGAGGATTTAACCTTTGTCTTCACATTTTTGCTTTCAGCCGATAAAATCGAAAGAATAGACAGTAATATCTATTTTGTAGATGTGAGTAATGAGGAATCACTTTCAAGGAGATACAGAGAAAATCTTTCCGAGCAGTTGATTTGCGTTTATGAAAGTATGTGCAAAGCTCTGGAAAAAAGCGATATAGAAAGCGAGTCTGTGAATCGTTCTTTAGCGTGGCTTCATTACAGGAATGCTTATTCTGTAGCAAATGATCTTTCAAAAAGCAATTTAAGTTTTCTTGAACGAAGACAAAAACTGAAAGCTATGTGCAGCTTGTTTAATAGACAAAAAGTTACTCCTACAGGTTTTAAATGCAAAATAATATCAATTCCTATAAAGGTTAAACTTGTTGGTATATTGGATGTAACATTTCAAGTGATTAATAAATTGAAATAATCAGGAATTATTATGAGAGTTTTAGAGATTGCAGCTTCTTTAAAAATAGGAGGAGCTGAAAAAATAGCACATGACATAGGGTTTTACCTTGATTCAGATTTTTATCAAATAGACTACGTTGTTTTTGGTGATGAAATCGGGGAATACGAAGGTGAATTAATAAAAAAAGGCTGTAATGTTTATCATTTATCCCAACCTTCGTCAAGCTATATTAATTACCTGAAAGAGCTTTATAGATTGATTAAGGGTAATAGGTATAACGTTGTGCATGCACATACAATGTTTAATTCAGGCTGGGCAATGCTTATAGCCAAAATGTGTGGAGTTCCTATAAGAATTTCCCATTCTCACAGTGTAGATGCTCAACCTGATAAAAGTCGGATTCAAAGATTGTATGAAAAAGTTATGCAACTGATAATAATAAACTTTTCAACACATTATGTAGGTTGCGGTATAAAAGCAGGAGAAATTCTTTTCGGTAAAACTCGATACCATAAAAAAGGAGTCACTATTCTTAATGGCATAGATACAAAAAAGTTTGCTTATAGTGAAATTTATCGTGAAGAAATAAGAAAAAATCTCAAAGTTACAGATAACTTTGTTATAGGTCATGTGGGACATTTAGCAGAAGTGAAAAACCAAAGTTTCTTGATAAATTTGATGCCTGAAATACTAAAAAAGAAGAGCAATGCCAAACTTCTTTTTTTAGGTGAAGGTGAAGACAGGCAAAAATTAGAGAAGCAGATAATTGACCTTGGTTTATCTGGGAAGATAATAATGACAGGTAATGTTACGGATGTACATAAATATTTAAGTGCAATGGATACTTTTGTGTTTCCGTCGTTGTACGAGGGTATGCCTCTTTCGGTTATCGAGGTGCAGACTAACGGTTTGCCTTGTGTGATGAGCGATAACGTTCCTCAAGATGTGGTATTAACTGATTTGATAAGAAGATTGTCGTTGAACGATTCAGCGGATATGTGGGTTGAAGCTATCTGTGATTCCGAGAGACTTACTTCATATAAATACGAAAAAATCATTGAAAATTTAGGCTTGGACAGCAAAAAAATGGTAAATAAGATTGCTGATATTTATTGTGGTATTTAAATATGATTAAGATTTTGTTTTTTATAGAAACCTTATCTGGTGGTGGAGCAGAAAAGGTTCTCCAAAACCTTGTTAACAATATGGATAAAGAAAAGTTTGATATTACGGTTCAAACTGTCTGGAGGGAAAATCCTGAAAAATATTTAAACAAGAATATCAGATATAAATACATATATCCTTGTTACTCAAAATTAAATAATTATAAATACAGACTTAGTGTTTTTTTGAAAACAATTTACCCTCTACATATTAAGGACAATTATGATATAGAGGTTGCTTACCTTGAATGCGGTGCTACAAAGGTTATTTCAACATCAACAAATAAAAAAGCAAAAAAAATTGCTTGGGTTCATTGTGATTTGTCAAAAAAGTTGAGCAATATAAATGAATTTAAGACAAAAAGCGTGAATTGGTATAAGAAGTTTGATAAGGTTGTGTGCGTTTCCCGGGATGTAGAAAACAGCTTTAAAAGTATATACGGGAACGAATTTGATACTGAAGTTATATACAATGTTATAGATGATTACAGCATTAAAGAAAAAGCAGATGAAACGGTTGATGATTATTCTTTTTATGAAAAAACTCCTACAATTGTTTCGGTAGGCAGACTCTCAAAACAAAAAAGATTTGATAGGCTGATTGAGGCTCACAGACTACTTTTAGATGACGGTATTTCAAATAACCTTTTAATAATCGGCGAAGGTGGCGAAAGGGTAAACTTAGAGCAAACTATTATCTCCTCCGGTGTTCAGCGGACGGTTACTCTTTCAGGCTTTAAAAGTAATCCCTACCCCTATATTAAAAATGCGGATTTATTAGCTATCTCATCGGATTATGAAGGCTTTTCTTCATTTGTTGCAGAGGGGCTTATATTAGGAAAAGCTATTGTTACAACTAAATGCAACGGAATGGAGGAGCTTTTAGGAAGCTCCCAATACGGAATAATAACTGAATGTGATGCAAAAGCGTTATCGGAAGGAATTAAAAAGCTTTTGGCCGACAACAGCTTAAAAGAAGAATACGAGAGGAACGCTATAGAAAGGGGTAGAGGCTTTTCAATTGAAGCTTCAGTTAAAGTAACAGAAGATTTCTTTGTTTTTATAAAATAAAACTTGAAAGGAGACAGCATGGAAAGTTTAGAATACTATTTACTTTTAGTTGCAATTATGGCTTTTGGTGTTTTAATGCCCCAAGGCACAAAAGACAGGAAGCAATATATTGTAATAATGACTGTTCTCCACTCACTTTTGTCAGGCTTAAGGCATCCGTATCTGACCGGTGATATGCAATCCTATTGCTACAATTATTGGCGTATAACCGACCAGGGATGGTTCAGCGAAGAGGTTTTTCAAGAAGGTAAAAACTTCGGTTTCAATTGGCTGATGAAGTTTTTTTCAATCTTGTCTGATGGTGAATTTCAAGTATTTCTTATTGTCGTTGCTATATTTATCGAGGTTGTGGTAGCTTATTTAATTTATAAATATTCATCCCTTCCTTGGCTCAGTTTTTTGGTATGGAACTGCATGGGTTTTTACTCCTTTGGCTTTAGCGCAATTAAGCAATCGATAGCAATGGGGCTTATAATGATAGCTTTTGTTGGTATTATGGAAGAAAGACCAAAGCAGTTCGTATTGTTTACAGTATTGGCTACCTTTGTTCATAAGCCTTCGCTTATATTTCTGCCGGCATATTATTTATCAAAGCGAAAATTTACCTTACCAACTTTTTTAATATATATTTGTAGTGCGACAGTTATATTTGTTAATAAAAACCAGATAGTAAAGCTGATGCAGGATTTTTATTATGAAGAGGATGTTATTGGCGATAGTGCTGATTTAGGAGGACGTTTCTTTTTAATACTTCTGTTTATAATAGCCGGATTTGCTTTAAGAGGCTTTAATGGTAAGTATTTTTCAAAGGTTGCCAACCTGATGGTTGCAGCGGCGGTTCTGCAAATGTTCTCGGGTTTCGACAATGTTTTTACAAGGCTTACGGACTACTATTTACAGTTCCTTATTATTTTTGTTCCCCTTTCCTTTGCAGATTATAAGGATGAAAAGCTTGAGGGGATTAGTGAAGGTATCAGGTTAGACATTTTACCAAAGCAAAAGTTTGCAATTATAATTTTGTTAGCTATATTCCTTGTTTGGTATTACAACAAGTGCTATATTGATGTAGATATTAACATATATGATGACTATACTAATTACAGATTTTTCTGGGAGGAGTGGTTAACAGGTGTTGCTTAGCGTTATAATTCCTGCGTTTAATTGTGAAACAAGCATAAAGCGTACTGTTAACAGTATAATCTCCGCAGGCTTAAAGGATTACGAGATAGTAATAGTTAATGATGGTTCTTTTGATAATACTGCCGGAATTTGTAAGAGCCTTTGCAAAGAATATGGCTTTATACAATATTTTGAGCAACAAAACAGCGGCGTTTCAGCAACCAGAAATAAGGGTATAGGTGTTTCAAAAGGTGAATATATTATGTTTTTTGATGCAGATGATACTGCTGAAGAAAACGGATTTTCAGAGTGTGTTGATATTTTAGAAAAAGAAAAACCTGATATACTTGTTTTCGGCATGCGATTTGATTACTATAAAAACGGAAAAATCTACAGGAACGATAAATTGGTTCCGGAGCAGAGCGGAATGCTTAATAAAAACCAAATAAGGGCAGAACTGGACAGTTTTTACAACACAAACTCTCTTGCATCGTCATGCAACAAGTTTTATAAAAGAGCTCTGATTATAGATAACAACATCTTATTTAATACCAATTACTTTTTAATGGAGGATTTTTTGTTTTCCTTAGAATGCTTAAAGGTGTGTGAAAATATATATTGCTTGCCGAAAGCTTTGTATTATTACAGGCAGTCTGAAAACGAGAAAAATGCCTTTAACAGATTAAAAAGAATAGATGATTTGTGTGAATATGTTTTTCCATTTAAAAAAGCTATCAATGAATTAGCTGTTGATGAAATCGGAGACAGTGTATTTAATAATTTCTTTTTTATGCTCCTTTCACAAAAGATGTATTATTCCAACAGGAAACAAATTAAAAAAATTGCAGAAAGCTTTAAAAACAACAAGCTTTTTACGGAAATTAACCAAGGTAAAATTCCTGAAAGGTATATAAGCTTTTTTAATGATATTAAAGAAGAACGATATTTAAAAATACGCTTATTGAACTTAAAAACACAGGCAAGGCATAAGGTTGCGGTTTTAGTAAAAAGTATAGTAAGAAGATAAGAGGAAAGTAATGAAGCAAAGAAATGTGGGAATAGATATTCTTCGCATTGTATCAATGTATTTTATTATTATGGTTCACATATTGATGCAGGGCGGAGTTTTGTCTGCTTATTTTAACGAGGGTCTGCAAGGTGGTTACTACTTTTTCAATACAATATGTGTTATCGCTTATTGTGGTGTAAACTGCTTTGCTCTTGTCAGCGGTTATGTAGGTTGGCAAAACACCTTCAAATTAGAAAAAATCATTAAGCTATGGGCGAATGTTGTTTTTTGGTCTGTAGGCGTTTCCCTGATTTTGTTTGTTTTTAACAAAGAGTTCTTTTCTGTAAAGGAAGCTGTATCGATGTTCCTTCCTTTAATAAGGGGTCGTTATTGGTTTTTTAATGCGTATTTTGTAGTGTTTATGTTCAGTCCATTTTTAAACCACCTTATACGAACATTAACCAAAAAAACATTTCAGTATTTTCTTTTAGCAGTAACCTTCGTTTTTTGCATTGTTCCGTTTTTAGCTTTAGGGAACGATGTTTTACGAATACAAAACGGATTTGAATTTTCGTGGCTTATGGTTATGTATTTGGTTGGCGGATATTTTTCAAAATACCCTGTAACAATAAAAAAACCATATAAGTGTATTATTGCATTTTTAGGCTTTGCTTTATTGAATTTTATATACAAGTATTTTATTGAGCTTGTAACAACTAAGCTTTTTGGTGTTCCTTCTCATGGAGACCTTTTTCTGTCGTACACATCACCTGTCGCGGTAGGTGAGGCGGTTTGCTTGTTGCTTTATTTCAGTAACATTAAGGTAAATAATAAAAAGCTTATAAAATTAATTAGTTTTGTTACTCCTGCTATTTTTTCTGTTTACATAATTCATGTTCATCCCTTGGTTTTCTGGAGAATCTTAAAGGATGCCTTTATATGGTTGACGGAATATAATATTTTAGCAGCATCAGTATTAATAATAGCAATATCTCTCGCAATTTTCATAGGCTGTATAGTGTTGGATTATATAAGAATAGTTATATTTAAATTATTTAAAGTAGATTATTGTTGTGGATTGTTGTGTGAGTTTATAAAACAAAAAACAAATAAAATAAGAGGTTTGTTATGGGAATAGATTTTGTTATTCTTTGGGTTGACGGTAATGACCCTAAATGGCAAAGTGAAAAATCTAAATACGATTCCAATGTTAATGATGACAGCAACTCTGTAAGTCGTTATCGTGATTGGGGATTGCTTCCCTATTGGTTTCGAGGTGTTGAAAAATTTACTCCGTGGGTTAATAAAATACATTTTGTTACATGGGGACATATTCCGGAATTTCTTAACACAGAGAATCCAAAACTGAATATAGTCAATCATAAGGATTTTATTCCAAATGAATATTTACCTACCTTCAGCTCCCACGCCATTGAAATGAATATTCATCGCATACCCGGTCTCACGGATAAGTTTGTTTATTTTAATGATGATACATTTGTTGTTCGTTATATGGATGAAAAGGCATTTTTTAGCGAGGGCTTACCCTGTACTTATGGTGGTGAAGAGCCTATGGTATTTAAAGGGGATACAGGTATCTGGCAACATGCAGCAGTTAATGCTATGGGTGTTATAAATACCCATTTTGATAAAAAAGAACAAGTAAAAAACTTTAAGAAGAAATATATTAGCTCAAGTTACAGGTGGCGGGATAATGTAAGAACCTTTGTACTGGAAAAGCTTTTTCCTGATAACTTTTTAGGCTTTAAAAATCTTCATGCTCCCGCAGCATATTTAAAAAAGACCTTTGAAGAGGTGTGGGAAAAGGAATGTGACTTGCTTAATAAAACAAGCTTCCATAAGTTCCGTTCTGCGGATGATGTTAACCAATGGGTAATGCTTTGGTGGCAAATAGCAAGTGGAAACTTTAGTCCCTATAACACAGATAACCTTGTTTGTTCTGTTAATGAAAATACATCGGAGTTTGTGTGTAGTGCTATTAAGAACCAGAGTAATGATATGATATGCGTAAATGACGGTGCAGATGAGAATAGTTTTCAGTACCTTTCGGAAGAATTGAAATCTGCATTCCAAACTATTTTATCGGAGAAGAGTAGCTTTGAAAAATAATAAGAAAAAAATTATTTTTGTAAGTCAGGCCTTGTGGATTGGCGGAATAGAAACAGCACTTGTAAATCTTATTAATAAGCTTGATTACAATAAATATGAAGTGACCTGTCTTATTTCGGAAAATTATCTTGATATGGCGGAAAGGTTAACAAAAAACTGCAGACTTATTGTGGCAGACAGGCATAGCCTTGTTACATTTACAAAGCCTTACAAATATAAAAAGCTATATGATATATTAGAAGAACCACAAGGGGCTACTCGTTTTCGCCGTTTCCTGTGGCATATACTGAATATTTTGTTTAAAGCCTTGGAAAATCATCTTTATTCCGTTTACATAAAAGAACAATTGAAGGGAGAAGGCTTTGATACAGCTGTTATTTATAGTGATAGAGTGGCAGAAATAACGGTTAAGGCTATAAATGCAAAAAAATTTTTAATGTTTTATCACCACGGTGCAATGCGGAAGGAATATCACGACCGCTATGGCTACAAAAAAAGTGAAAAGATAATTGCAGTATCAGATAATATTGCAGAAAAACTGAAGGTATATAGAAAAAAATACGCAAAAAAAATTGTTACTGTTAATAATGTTATAGATATAGATTCAATTATAGAAAAAAGTAGAGAGCCTATTGAAGAAGGTCTTTTTTCGGAAAATAATTTTAATATAGTTTCCTGCGGAAGATTATCGCCTGTTAAGGGCTTGAGTTATACAGTGGAGGCCATTAGTAAACTTGTCAGGGAAGGATATACAGACATTAATTGGTATATGGTGGGCGGAGGACCCCTTGAAGAGGAGCTCCGAGAACAAATATCGGCACTTGAAATGGAAAAGCATATTTTTATGTTGGGGATGAAAAATAACCCTTATCCATATATGAAAAATTGCGATTTGTTTATTCAGCCGAGTTTGTTTGAAGGCTATAGCCTTTCTATTATGGAAGCTAAAATTCTTTGTACACCAATTCTTACAACCTACGCAGCGGCAGGAAATCAAATTGAAAATAATGTTGATGGATTTTTGTGCGATGCAAATGAAAAATCCGTTTGTGAAAGCATTTCGAATTTGTACGAAAACAGAGAAAAACTTAAGTGCTGTAAAAGCGCTTTGATGAATTGTGATTTTGATGGTATAAATCAAAAAATTATTTTACAACTTGAACAATTATTTTAAAACGAGAGGAATAAAATGAACGAAAAATTCACAACAGTCATTCAGCCAAAAAATGGTTGGTTTGATTTACACTTGAAGGAACTTTTAAAATATAAGGACCTTATAATTTTGTTTGTTAAAAGAAATTTTACTTCACAATATAAGCAAACTATTTTAGGTCCTGCGTGGGCAATTATACAGCCTTTTATAACAACAGTAATATTTACTCTTGTTTTTGGTAATGTTGCAGGGTTAGCTCCAGCCGGAGTTCCCACATTTCTGTTTTACTTAAGTGCAAATATAGTCTGGCAGTATTTTTCAGGCTGTTTAACAACAACCTCAAGTACCTTTACTGCAAATGCGGCAATCCTTGGAAAGGTGTATTTTCCAAGACTTGTAATGCCCATTTCTTCGGTAATATCTCAACTTATTCCATTTGCAATTCAATTTGTATTTTTCTTAATATTTTGGATTTATTATCTAATAGTACCTTCGGGTGTTGAGCCTAATTTGTACATTTTTTTATTTCCGTTGTTCATTGTTCAGCTTGCTTTACTTGGCCTCGGTTTTGGTGTTATAATTTCTGCTTGTACCACTAAATATCGTGACCTTGCAATGGCGGTGGGGTTCGGAACACAGCTTTGGATGTATGCAACGCCAATTGCTTACGATATAAGCATAATTCCTGAAAAATATCTTTCTTTATATATGTTAAATCCAATAACACCTGTAGTGATTGCTATGCGATATGCATTTCTTGGCACAGGATACTTTGACTTAAAATATTATTTAATAAGTTGGATAGTGACGATTATTGTTCTCTTTATCGGTATAGTTTTATTTAGCAGAATAGAAAAAACATTTGCCGATACTGTGTGAGGTTTAGTTATGAATGAAGTTGCTGTAAAAATTGAAAATGTCTCAAAGGAATATCGTCTGGGAGCAATTGGCGGAACAACCTTGAGAGATGATTTGCAAAGGCTTTGGGCAAAGCTTCTCAAAAAAGAGGACCCTACAACAAAAATCGGAACTAAAAATGTTAAGCTTAACGAAAAATTTTTGGCACTTGATGATATTTCTTTACAAGTTAATAAAGGTGAGGCTGTAGGTATAATTGGTCACAATGGTGCGGGTAAGTCCACTCTTTTAAAACTTCTTTCTCGCGTTACTGCTCCTACAAAGGGGACAATTTCCTTTAACGGAAGAATTGCGTCTATGCTTGAGGTAGGCACAGGCTTTCATCCGGAACTTACAGGTCGCGAAAATGTTTATATGAACGGCGCAATTCTTGGTATGACCAAAGAAGAGATTGCCAAAAAATTTGATGAAATTGTAGCCTTTGCTGAAATGGAAAAATTTATAGATACGCCTGTTAAGAGATATTCGTCAGGCATGTATGTAAAGCTTGCGTTTGCGGTGGCTGCTCACCTTGACAGTGAAATTCTTATTATGGATGAGGTTTTAGCTGTAGGTGATATGAAATTTCAGCAAAAATGCCTTGGGAAAATGAAAGATGCGGCTTCTAGAGAAAGTAGAACAGTTCTTTATGTTAGCCACAATATGAATACAATTCGTCAGCTTTGCAGTCGCTGTATTGTTCTTGACCATGGTAAAATCATTTTTGATGGTGACGTTGAAAAGGCAATTCAATTATATATAGAACACAATATGGATTATAACACAAGCAAAAACTACGAAGATATTGAAACGCCACCCTGGATTACAAAAAATGATATTAAACTTATATCCGCTGAATATGTTGATAAGCAGAATTGTTCATTTGAAAATGGAGAACCACTTAAAATACGTTTGAAGTGGAAAAATAATTGTGATATTAATAATCTTAATGCCCGATTCGTTGTTTATTCTTCTGATGATACTAGAATATGTGCAAGCTTTGCCTATAATTTTTATTCAGGAAAAGCAGGCGATGTTTCACAGGCGGATTTTTTAATAAATATATCTGCGTTAGCCCCTGGCGACTATCAGTGTTATTATGTAATGTTTATTGCCAATGAGTTCGGAACAAATGTTGATGTTGAATATGTTAAAGGTCTAGATTTTTCTGTTAAAGAAAATGTAAAACCCGGTGAGCTTGCATGGCGGTCCAATATTTGGGGAAAAGTTAGATTGCCTAAAGCAGAAGTTATTCAAATAGAGAATATAGATAGTTGATATTAAAAGGAGGAGAACTGAAGCGATGAAACTTGGTATTATGACGTGGTTTCATTATCGTAATTATGGTACAGTTTTACAGGCAGTTGCGTTAACGGCAAAACTCCGCATGCTTGGTACTGACCCTTTTATCGTCAATTATATTCCATGTGGCCATTTTCGTTCTGTTCCCGATTATAGATTTTCAAAAATATTAAAAAGATTTAAGAAAAAAGAACATGTCGGTTTAAATTATTTTAATAGTATAGAAAAGGAAACTCGTTTTGATAGTTTTTTAAATAAAAACTTAAAGTTTACATCTAAATGTGAAGATTTATCTGACCTGGAAGCACTTAATACTGAATTTGATGGTTTTATTTGCGGAAGTGATCAAGTTTGGTCTCCCCTTTGTTTTAATCCGCACTACTTTTTAGATTTTGTTAGAAATCCCGATAAGAAGATTTCGTATGCACCGAGTTTTGGTGTTAACGAGATTGAGGATTTTTATATAGAAAAACAAATAAAAAAATATTTATCAGATTTTAAATGTATTTCTGTTAGAGAAGGTGCAGGGAAAGCAATAATCGAAAAGTTAACATCAAAAAAAGCTTCGGTTGTTCTTGACCCCACCTTATTATTAACTGATGAGGAGTGGCAGAACTCATTTGATTTGAAGAAAAAACATACACAACCATACTTGATTGCATATATGTTAGGTCAAGAAGCTAAACATTGGGATGAAATATACAGACTTTCGGAACAAATGAATCTTGAAGTTAAAGTAATTCCTGTGTATGATGAAGATTTAAAAAGAAAGGGTTGTATTGATTCTGCCATAGGACCTCAGGAATTTTTAGAGCTAATATATAATGGTTCGTATGTTTGTACTGATTCATTTCATGGAATAGCTTTTTCTGTAAATTTCAAAAAACAATTTACGGCATTCAAGAGATTTAAAAAAAATGACCCCCAAAATCAAAATTCACGCGTTTTACATCTTTTAAAATCACTTGATTTAACGCAGAATCTATACAATGACAAAGATATATTGCCACAGCTTAACCATCATATAGACTATAATTTGGTTGAGCTCAAATTAAAGACATTACGAGATTTATCTGTCGATTTTTTGAAGTCGTCTATAATCTCATTTGATGATGCAAGTACGAAAAATCATGTTTCGAATGGTAATATATACACAAACAATTCTTTGTGTTGCGGTTGTGGTGCATGCAGAGAAGTTTGTCCCGTTTCAGCTATAAATATAAAAATGAACGAGAATGGTTTTTATCAATCATTTGTGGATGATACATTATGTGTGAACTGTGGAAAGTGCATTTCAGTTTGCCCTGTACAACAACGCAAGGAAGCAACAGACACAAAGGATTGTCGCTTGTTTTCTTATAAGGATAACGATGCTGCGGTTTTACTGAAATCATCTAGTGGTGGTGCAGCACACAGAATTAGTAGCCTACTTATAAATAAGGGCTTTGCCATTGCCGGATGCACCTTTAATTCTGAAACTCAGAAAGCTGAACATGTTTTAGTGGAAAATGAAGAGGATTTATGTCTTTTTCAAAATTCAAAGTATATGCAGAGCGATTTTTCCGGCGTTTTAGAGCAAATTCGAACATGTAACAATCCTGTTGCTATTTTTGGCACACCATGTCAGATAGCCGGCGCACAAAAGCTTTTTTCAGATAGAAATGATATATTATATATTGATTTGATTTGTCATGGTGTACCATCTTATCATTTGTATGATAAATATAAACAAAAATTGAATATGGAATATGGACTAAATCCACATAAGACAAGTGTTGTTTTTAGATATAAGCCTATGGGATGGAGACATATTCATATTTGTTCATCTGATGGTGAAAAATCATGCTGTATTCCAAAGGAAAAAGATGATTATTTTAGAATGTTCGAAGTTGGAAATTGTTATATGAAGTCATGCTATGAGTGTAGATACAGAAAATTCACTTACGCTGATATTAGGCTTGGTGATTATTGGGGTCCAAAGTTTTCTGATGATACTACAGGAGTAAGTATGGTTTTATGTGCAACCCCAAATGGGGAAAGTATTATTGAGGAACTAAAAAAACAGAAAACATGTTTTTTACAAGAGCAGCCTATAGATGACTATATACAATATCAGCAAATGTCAAATTTGCCTTTACCCGTTTTTTATGATGAATTGATTGAAAAATTACAAAATAAAAAAACTAAAATGTCAGCTATTTGTGAAAAATATGCTGTTCCTTTAGAAAATGTTGTTATGTCCCCAAAGGAACATATTAAATACATAATAAAAATGATGATTTTTAAATGTTAGTTAGTATAGGTGAAGTGTTCAATTATGATACCTAAAATTATTCATTACTGCTGGTTTGGAGGCAATCCACTACCCAAATCAGCTGAAAAATGTATTAAAAGTTGGAAGAAATATTGTCCGGATTACGAAATAATTGAGTGGAACGAAAGCAATTTTGATGTTAATTGTAACACTTACTGTAAGGCAATGTATGAGCAGAAAAAGTGGGCTTTTTTAACAGATTATGTCAGATTAAAAATAATATATGACAACGGTGGAGTGTATTTTGATACAGATGTGGAACTTTTGAAAAATATAAATCCACTCTTAAACAATCGTGCCTTTATGGGGCTTGAAAGTACGGGATATGTTAATACCGGTCTTGGATTTGGTGCCGAAAAAGAGCACTGCTTTATAAAAGAAAATATGGATTACTATGAACAATGGGATCCTACAAAACCGATATTGACTTGTCCGCTTATTACTACACAAGCATTTGAAAAATACAGTGAGGAGATTAATCCAAACACAATAAACAATGTCGCTGATGTAATAATCTATCCACCGGAATATTTTTGTGCAAAAAATTCCCACACCGGAACAATTGAAAAAACGCATAACAGTTTTTCTATACATCATTTTGATGCCACGTGGAACACAGAGGAAGAACGACAAAAAACATTGAAGCGTTGGGATAAGTACAGAAGAGAAAGAGTGAAGCAGTTCCCAAAATTGTTGTTAAGAAAAATTATCGGCGACTCAACTGTAGACAATATAAAAAGAGCAATTTTTAAAAAATGAACTTTAAACGAAATAAATTGAAAAAAACTGTGGTTATAATATTAGCTTTTGTACTTGTTATAACAATTACGGCTACTATAATAAGCAATGCTTGTATTAAGGTTTCTGAGTACACCATCAACCTTTCAGAATTGTCTGGTAGTGTGAGAGTTGTTGTTATTTCTGACCTTCATGGTAAAGAATATGGCAGAGATAACACACGACTGTTAGCTAAAATAAGTGAGCAAAGGCCTGATTCGATTTTTGTTGTTGGTGATATGCTTGATGATGGCGATGCGAAGAATGGTTTTTCTAAAACTGTAAAGTTACTCAGCGGACTTCTGGATATTGCACCTGTGTATTTTTCGTATGGTAATCAAGAAAAAGAATACAACAGTGATATAATTAACAGATTTGTAGAAACGATTACTGAAAATGGAGTTGTGGTTTTAGACGATTCCTTTGTGGATTGCGAAATAGGTGGGCAAATAATCCGTGTAGGCGGAACAATGGGTCACGCATTTCCTTTTGGAAGAACGAAAGAAGAGTTTGAAAACTCAAATGAATATATCTTTTTAAAGGATATGGAAAAAACATCCTTACCTACAGTTGTTTTAGCCCATATGCCGGATACATTTATCTTTAACGGTGCACACCAGTATTGGAGCAATATTGACCTTGTGGTGAGTGGTCATACCCATGGCGGAGTTGTAAGGCTTCCCTTTGTGGGTGGCGTGTATTCACCAATGCAAGGAATATTCCCTGAATATGATTACGGATTTTATATGCTCGGGGAAAATATGAAGATGGTTATTACATCCGGATTATCCGGTTACAAGTTTATTCCAAGGGTTTTTAATTTGCCTGAAATATGTGTATTGAATTTAGGGTGACAGTAATAATCCGAACTTGCCTTAAAACGGCTATTTTTAAGCCTTTTCGGTATTTCGGATTTGAAAGGCGACAGCCTTCCTTCACCCTCAATACCAAAAATCCAAATAAAAATATCTAGTTTTAAGGTCGAAGATTTTTTACAGTGAGGATTTTTGGAAAGACAAGGCACAAAACGCAGCAAATCCTTTGTGGATTTGCGAGTATTTTAACGATGGATTGACGGAAATCAGCCTGTAAAAAACAGGTTTGGATTATTTCTGTCACCCTAACAGAAAAGTAAAAGAGGTGATTGTAAATGTCAGAAAATATTATATTGGAGATTCTTTCTGCATTTATACACAACAGAAAGCCTTGTTTAAACCATGATGTGCAGGAAATTAAGGTTTTCTATACCTTTTATTTTCAAAACATCTTGCCCATTTTAGCCTATATGGATAAAAAATGGGATATAATAAAAGATGAGAAGCTTAAAAGAAAGCTTACGGATTGCTATTATCAGACTGTTGCGGAAAATTTTAAAAAAGTTGCTATGTTTGAAATTATGTCGCAAAAGCTGAGCGATAATAATATTCCTCACATGCCTGTAAAGGGATGGTATCTGCGTACACTTTATCCTGTTCCGGAGCTTCGTACTTTTGGTGATATAGATATTCTTATAAGCAAACAGGACAGAAAAAAAGCAGACAAAATATTTACCCAAAGCGGCTATAATGTAAAAGAAAATTGGGAGCCGACCTATAGCTATTATAATGATATAAGCAGGTGTGAGGTTCACACGGAGCTTATGGATTCCGATTTGGGTAAAGGTGAACAAGTAGTTTCGTTCTTTTCCGGTGCTTTGGACACGGCCGAAAAGGAGGTCGGTGAACGATTATCACCACAGAAGGATATTCACCTTATATATCTTTTTTGTCATCTGGCAAAGCATTTATATAAGGGTGGTGCCGGAATAAGAATGTATATGGATATTGCATTGTTTATTAAGGCGAATAGTGATGTTCTGAACTTTGAAAAAATAAATGAAGATTTCAAAAATCTGCAATTGGAGCAGTTTTTCAAAACGGTTATTGTTGCCTGTAGTGACTGGTTTCAAATAGAGCTACCTTTTGAAATAAATGATATAAAAGCAGGTAGTACAGAGGTTTTGAAAAAATATACTTTTAGTGCTGATTTATTCGGCAAAGCAAGAGATAAATCAATAATATCCATAAGAAATGATGAATCAGGCTCCAAAGGAAGCGTTTTAAAGGACACGTTGTTTCCAAGTGCACAAAAAATAGAAGAACGCTATAAGTTCATTAAGGGTAGAAAATATCTTTTGCCTGTGGCGTGGGTTGCAAGAGGCTTTGTGAACATAAAAGAAATACCACAAAAGCTTAAGTATATAAAGAAAGTTTCGGATACAGATATGAATTTGGTTAGTGAGTACGATGATTTTATATCCGAAATCGGATTGTAGTGGTTGCATTTGTTTGCAAAAAATATGGTGAAAATATGAATAAAAACGAAATGAAAAAATACAGAAAAGGTCTTTCACGCTTGAAATTCTTTTTCTTTGTCGGCAGATTTAATTTGACACTTCCTATAAAGCATCTCCTTAATTTTCGTGGTGAAAAAATTAAGATTAAGGAAGAACCGTTCTTGCTCTTTGCAAACCATGTTGAAAATCTCGACCCATTTTATGAGTTCATCTGTTTTAACACTTATATAAGAAATGTTATAAGTGATCACCTTGCGAGAAATAAGGTTGTAAGATGTGTGCTTGAATTCTTTGTTGCTCCTATTGTAAACAACAGAGAAAAAAGTACAGATATTTTATATAATGAAATAGTAAATAATATAAAAGCAGGTGTAAACGTCGCAGTCCACATTGAGGGTGGCAAAAATACCAATGGTGAAACCGCATACATTTCAAAAAGAAATGCTGTTCTTGCAAAGGAATGTGGGTGTCCGTTGATAACATATCGTCTGTCAGGCGGATATGTGAAAACACCGCGTTGGGCAATAAAAAGCAGAAAAGGTCCTACATTTGGCAAGGTTGCAAACATATATTCAAAGGAACAGATAAAAAATATGTCTGTTGATGAGCTTTATGAATGTATTCTCAAAGACCTTTATGTAAATGTTTATGATGAACAACGCAAGGAGCCGCATAAATATAAAGGTGAAAAACCGGCTGAGTGTGCTGAAACAACACTTTATGGTTGTCCGAAATGTCAAAAAATCGGAACGCTCAAAAGTTGTGATGACAAAATCTCCTGCAATTGTGGTTTTTCTGCAAAAATTGATGAATACGGATTCTGGCACGGAAAAGATTTGCCTTTTGATAATATTGTTGATTGGGATAAATTCCAAAAAAATCTTATCAAGAAACTTACGGATGAAAAGAAAGGCACAGCAGAGCTGCTTTTCAGTGATGAAAAGCAAACTGTTTCATATCTGGAAAATGATAAAATCGTTGTCAGAAGTACTGATGCAAAGTTAGAGCTTTTTGGAAACTGCATAGCAATAACTGATAATGAAAAGACTGTCGTTCCTATTGAAAAAATCAAAAAGATTTGCTACATTTCAAGAATGAATTTGCTGATAGTTACGGAAGACCATTATTATGAAATCAAAAGTCCTTATCCACGTTCCGCAACAAAATACATAGTAGCTGTAAGATATCTTAAAGGAAAAGAAAATAAGTAAAAATGATGTGTCGTTCTGTTGTTTTGAATGACACATCATTTTTCGTATGGTATAGGGTTGTCTGTTAATTCAAGAATGTAATCAACACTTACATTGTGGATTTTAGCGATTTTTATAAGAGTTTCCGGTGTCATTGAATTGACACCGTTTTCATAAGCGGAATATGTCCGCCTGTTAATAAACAGCATATCTGCAATTTGTTGCTGTGTCCAGTCTTTATCTTCACGTAAATCACGTAATCTTTTGTAAACCATTACAATCACCGTCTATATTATATTATGCCATAAATTCTGCCATTGACTTTTGGCAGAATTTATGGCATAATTCATTTGAGTATAGCTTATATCAATAGAAATTTGGATTTTTAAGAAGTGAGAATAATGGTCAATTCAGCAGAAAATAAAAAGAATTATAAACAACCTTATATTATTGTTATAGTTACTTTTTTTATTGGTTTTTTGTTCTATATCTTGAATTATTACACACCTTTATACGCTGATGATTATTTGTATT
>JAFTUP010000198.1 GCA_017466205.1 Clostridia bacterium | reverse complement strand
ACGGTGGTGTACCAATTTCCGCACAGGGTGTAGCCTATTCCCGCACGGTGGTGTACCAATTTCCGCACAGGGTGTACTAATTTCCCGCATCTAATAATAAAAAGAATAATAAAAAAGAAGATAAAAAATAATATATAATCACAAAAAGTATAACCGGTTATATATTTTATTTTTTTGAGTATTTTGTAGTTGGAAAATATCTAAAAATAGCCTCAAATGTAAATAATCTGTAAACAAAATGCCCATTTTTTAAATTCGTCCCGTATTTCCCGGGACAAAAACGCGATTCCACGCTATATATGGAGGGTATTTTTTTGACTTATAAAATAAAAGACGAAAAAGAAATGAATCTCTTTCGTCGATTTGGCGGTTAATATAAATATTTTATTCTTATTATTTTTTTATTTTATAATTCTTTTTAAGCAGTTCCTCAACCAATGCTTTATTATCATTTATTTGTTTGTTAAACCATATTCCGCCTGTACCTAAATCCTCAATTTCGTGATAATCAGAGCCTGATGTGACCATAAGGTCATATTTCTTTGCCCACATTTCAGCAATATCATTACTTGAATTGTGTCTTGGATTTCCGTTGAAAATTTCAACACCATCAAGGAATTTTGGATTTGTAACCTTCATACCGACTCTGAACGGATGTGCCTGAAATACTAAAAATCCGTTTTTCTGAGCCAGCTCATAGAATGTTTTACTGTTCATATTGAGCAATTCAGGTGTGTTATAGAGAAATTCCTCTGTAATTCCGTAAACAAGATAGTCGTTGTCACCCTCGCTTGTGCGGAAACGAAGCTCCATTCCTAAAAGTACGGGAATTCTGCCGTTTGCAGTTTTCTTTGCAGCCTTATAGCCACGGAGGAAAAAATCAACCTTTTTCTTCCAAGGTAAAAGCTCACGACCATATTTCATATATGTTGACGGACTTAAATGGTCAGTTACAACAATTCCGTCATAGCCTGCCTTTATATATTCCTCAACAGCAACTTCTGCTTTAACATTGGCACAATTGCTTGTGTTTTTTGTGTGAAAATGCATTTCATATAAGTGTTTTTTCATTAAAATCATCCTCAAATAATATTGCTTTTTTATTATATACTTGTTTTTACTTAAAGTCGATAATATTTTTCCATTTTTTTAATTATTTTCTCATTGAAAAATGCTCTAATTTGTATTATTATATACTGTAATGCAAATATTTGGAGGCTTGTTTATGAATTGTCAGTGCGGTAACAAAAGTGATTACTCTCTTTTAGAACCCTGTCTTGAAAAATATGCTGCTGTTCCCGGCAGCCTTATTACAATTTTACAGAGTGCCCAGGAAATTTATGGCTATTTACCTGTTGATGTAATTTTACATATTTCACAACGAACAGGTATTAAGGTAACAAAGATTATGGGCGTTGCAACCTTTTATTCACAATTCCGTTTAGAGCCTGTCGGTAAGTACCTTATTATGCTTTGTCAGGGTACTGCTTGTCACGTAAACGGTTCATTACAGATAGAAAAGGTTATCAACGAATATCTTGGTATTAAAGACGGTGAAACAACTGCTGACGGGCTTTTTACACTTAAAAATGTTGCTTGTCTCGGCTGCTGCAGTTTATCTCCTGTAATGATGATAAATGACGATACGTATGGTTCATTAACTCCTGAAAAAGCAGTTTCTATCTTTAAAGAATTACAAGAAAAAGCAGGTGAGGAAGAATAATGAAAGTTGCAGTGGTACAAGGTAGCTGCGGTATTGCCGCAGGAGCTCAGAAAGTCTATGATGTTTTAAATTCCAACCTTGATTTAAATAATAATCAGCTTACAGTAACAGGCTGTATAGGTATGTGTTATCTTGAGCCAATTGTTGATGTTTATATGGACGACGGACTTCACAGATTTGTTAAGGTGAACGGTGAAATTGCCGAAAAAATTGCAAATTCAGTTAATGATAATAATTTATCATCAGTTCAAGAATATGAAATTTCAGATGATGATAAGCAATTCCTTGAGAAGCAAACAAGAATTGCCCTTCGTCATTGCGGTGTAATCAATCCTGAAATTATTGAAGATTATACTAATGATGACGGATATAAAGCACTTAATAAAGTTCTTACAACAATGTCACCTGAAGATGTAATTGAAGAAATCAAGATTTCAGGTCTTGCAGGTCGTGGTGGTGCAGGCTTCCCGACCTGGTTTAAATGGAATGCAGCACGTCAGTCTGTTGGTGAGAAAAAATATCTTATCTGTAATGCTGACGAGGGTGACCCGGGTGCATTTATGGATAGAGCAGTTATTGAGGGTGACCCACATAATCTTATTGAGGGTATGCTTATTGGTGCTTATGCCATAGGAGCAAGCGAAGCGGTTGTGTATGTCCGTGCTGAATATCCTCTTGCAATTCGCAGACTTCAGAATGCCATAAATCAGGCAAAGGCAAAAGGATTTATCGGTCAGAATATAATGGGTACTGAATTCTCTTGTGATTTCAGAATTAAAGCAGGTGCAGGTGCGTTTGTTTGTGGTGAAGAAACAGCACTTATTGAATCTCTTGAGGGTTCTCGCGGTATGCCAAGACTTAAACCGCCATTCCCTGCACAGTCAGGTTATTGGCACAAGCCATCAAATATCAACAATGTTGAAACCTTTGCAAATGTAAGCTGGATAATTCTCAACGGTGGTAATGCTTTCTCATCAATGGGAACAGAAAACAGCAAGGGTACAAAGGTTTTTGCTCTTACAGGTAAAATCAAGCGTGGCGGACTCGTTGAAATTCCAATGGGTAAAACTCTTCGTGATGTTATTTTTGACATTGGTGGCGGAATTAAGAATGATAAGAATTTCAAGGCTGTACAGATGGGTGGACCGTCAGGTGGTTGCATCCCTGAAGAATTACTTGATACTATAATTGACTATAAAGCTTTGTCAGCTACAGGTGCGATTATGGGTTCAGGCGGTATGGTTGTAATGGATGACAGCACTTGTATGGTTGAGATGGCTCGTTTCTTCCTCGATTTTACTGCAAAAGAATCCTGCGGTAAATGTGTTCATTGTCGTCTCGGTACTAAGAGAATGCTTGAAATTCTCACTCGTATAACTGAGGGTAACGGTAAGGAAGACGATATTGAATTATTGGAAGAGCTTTGCCTTGCAATTAAAGACGGTGCATTGTGCGGACTTGGTCAGACAGCACCAAACCCTGTACTTACAACTCTTAAATACTTCAAGAATGAATATGTTGAACATATTGTAGATAAAAAATGTATTGCACACGAATGTACAAATCTTCTTAAATATGAAATCAATGCTGATATGTGTCGCGGATGTACTCTCTGTGCTAAAAAATGTCCAGTAAATGCTATCAGTGGTACAGTTAAAAAACCACATATTATTGATATGGATAAATGTATTAAATGTGGCAACTGTAAATCAGTTTGTCGTTTTAATGCTGTGGAGGTGAAATAATTGAGTATTACATTAACAATTGATGGTAAAAAGATAATTGCAGAAGAAGGCTCAACAATACTCAATGTTGCCACACAGAACGGAATAAAAATTCCTAATCTCTGTTATGATGGCAGAGTTGAGCTTTACGGTGCTTGCGGTCTTTGTACAGTAGAGGTTGAGGGAGTTCCAAAGCTCCTCCGTGCCTGCTCTGCAAAGGTAAGTGACGGTATGGTCGTTCATACTCAGACAGACAGAGTTAAGGCTTCACGAAAGGTTGCCCTTGAACTTTTGCTTTCAGACCATACAGGTGATTGTGTTGCGCCTTGCAGTAAGGCTTGTCCTGCAGGTACTGACTGTCAGGGTTATGTTGGTCTTATTGCTAACGGTGAATATACAGAAGCAGTTAAACTTATAAAGGAGAAACTGCCTTTACCTGCATCAATCGGCAGAATTTGTCCTCATCCTTGCGAGAATAATTGTCGCAGACAGTACGTTGATGAGCCTGTATCAATTGCATTCCTTAAAAGCTTTGTGGCAGATATTGATTTGAATGGCGATACTTATGTTCCTGAAATCGAACCTGATACAAACAAAAAAGTCGCAATTATCGGTGGTGGTCCTGCAGGTCTTACATCAGCATATTTTCTTCGTAAACAGGGTCATAGCGTAACTGTTTTTGAACAGATGCCTAAAATGGGCGGTATGCTCCGTTACGGAATCCCTGAATACAGACTTCCTAAAGCAGTTCTCGATAAGGAAATAGGTCTTATTGAGGATATGGGTGTTGAGCTTAAAAACAATGTAAATATCGGTAAGGATATCACGTTTGAACAAATCAAAGAAGAGTATGATGCAACCCTTGTTGCAATCGGTGCTTGGAACAGCAGCAAAATGCGAGTTCAGGGCGAAGACCTTCAGGGTGTATGGGGAGGAATTGATTTTCTTCGTGAAGTTGCCCTTGGTAACAAGCCTGAAATCGGTAAAAATGTTGCTGTCTGCGGTGGCGGTAATACTGCTATGGATGCTTGTCGTGTTGCAGTCCGTCTCGGTGCAGAAAATGTATATGTTATTTATCGTCGAACTAAAGACGAAATGCCTGCTGACCCCCAGGAAATTCTCGAATCAGAAGAAGAGGGTGTAATCTACAAGTATCTCACTAACCCAATTGAATTTACAGGTGAAAACGGAAAGCTCAACGGTGTAATCTTGCAGAAAATGGAGCTTGGTGAGCCTGACGAAAGCGGTCGAAGAAGACCTGTTGCAATTGAGGGCGAAACAGAAGAAATCTCTCTTGACAGCGTTATTATGGCAATCGGTCAGTACCCGAATCTTAACGGCTTTGAGAGCCTTGAAACAACTCGCAAAAACACAATTTCAGCAGATGAAAGCAGATTTACAACATCAATTGAAGGTGTTTTCGCAGTTGGTGATGCAACAAATAAAGGTGCTGATATTGCAATCGCAGCAATTGGTGAAGCACAAAAAGCATCAGTTGTAATTGACAGATATTTGAATGGTGAAGCAGTAGGATACAAAAAGCCATATTTTGTTGAGCGTGACAGTAAATCAATCGATTATTCAAGATTCGAAAAAGTAGCAAGAGCCAAAATGCCACATCTCACTCCTGCTGACAGAAAGACCAATTTCAAAGAAGTGAATTTTGGCTTTACAGAAGAAATGGCTAAAAAAGAGGCAAACCGTTGCCTTGAATGTGGCTGTCACGACTATTTTGAATGTAAACTTATTTCTTATGCTAACGACTATGACGTTAAACCATCAAGATTTGCAGGTGAAAAGCATAACAGAAATCAGGAAAATGCAAATGACCTGATTAGTAGAAATACTGATAAATGTATTCTCTGCGGACTTTGTGTAAGAGTCTGTGAAGAGGTGATTGGTAAATCAGCAATCGGTCTGATTAACCGTGGCTTTAATACTCTTGTTGAGCCGGAACTCTCGAAACCGTTAAAAGAAACTGATTGTATCGGTTGCGGTCAGTGTGTTGCACTTTGCCCAACAGGTGCATTACGTGAAAAAACTTCTTTTGCAAAGAGTGTTCCTGTTAAAGAAAATTCACAAGAGAGTATTTGTACTCGTTGCAGTAATCTTTGCTCAGTAGATTTCCGTTATATCGGCTCAACAGTGACCCGAGCATTACCTGTTGGTACGGGTATTATTTGTAAAGGCGGTCGTTTCAGCGTTCTTGAAGAACAGGGAAGCACAGCAGATTATATTTCTATGTTGGAAAATGCTGATAAAATTATAATTGACGGCAGAGCTTCAACTGAAGCAGCATTTATTCTAAAAAAGTATGCTGAAGAAAACAATATTGAAATTTTCACAACTGCAACAGAAAATGACGGAAATTACTATGCGATTTCAAGACTTGGTATTTCTCAGATTAATTCAGATGATGAAAATGTAAAGGTAATCAGTACTTCACCATATTGTGAAAACGGAACGTATTTTGACAGATATGGTAACGAGAGAAAACAGAAAGCAATCTTTAAGGGTGAAAGCCTTGCGGATTTTGTCAACAGTAAGCTTTCAAATCCTGTCAGGGATATTACAGCAGAAGCAATCAAAGAAGTAAATCCCACATCAACAGGCTCTGTTACAAACGAAGAAATCATAAGTGCTTCAAAATATTTTATTAATAAATAAATATGTACAACGTAGGTGGGGCTTGCTCCCACCTACAGTGTTTTTCACACAAATTATAATTTGTCGGGCTCTTTTTTATGGGTGTCGATACTCGGCTCCCCTGAAAGGGGAGCTGTCGAGCGTATGCGAGACTGAGGGGTTTGTTCCCATATATTGTTTACTAATAGAGAACTTTACAACCCCTCTGTCAACTTCGTTGACATCTCCCCTTTCAGGGGAGACAAGAAATTGAATCATCCCCACAAACTCCGATTTATTTACAATCTTACAAAACAAAAACGGACAGTCATACGATTGTCCGTTAATTTTTTTCTGTTCAATTATTTATTTCACAAAATTATAGCTGTCGATAATTTTTTCAATTTCGTGCTGGGCTATCTCAAAAAGACGTTTTCCCAGCTGTGAATAATACTCATCATCAGCCTTACCACAGAGCATAGCAAAGGAAATGCCGATATTTTT